>JAHRVD010000434.1 GCA_019090845.1 Marinosulfonomonas sp. | reverse complement strand
GACTTTGGACAGAAGGAGCTCGGTAAAGTCATTTTCGACGGCCTCATGCACATAAAGCTTCTTCACCGCCGCGCAGCTTTGCCCGGCAATCTCATATCGCTGCACGATTGCGGTCGCAGCGTCAGCTTCCAGATCGGCATCCGGCATAACGAAAAGCGGATCGTTGCCGCCCAGTTCCATCAGCGTGCGAATAAGGCCTGAGGCACGTTTTAGTGCCAGCCCGGCACCGGGCCCGCCGGTGAAGCTCAAAAGGTCGATATCGGATTGCGCCAGGGCAATCGCCGCATCTGCACCACCATGAACGACCTGAATTAGTCCTTCTGGTGCGCCCGCCTCCTGACACAAATCAATGAACATCTGCGCCGCAAGCGGAGCTTTTGGGGAAGGTTTGGCCACCACGGCGTTGCCGGCGGCAATCGCCGGCCCCAGTTTGTGACAAAGCAGGTTGACCGGATAGTTAAAGGGCGTAATTGCACCCACAACGCCAGTCGGCACATAGGTAACTACCGCTTGCCGGTCCACGCCGCCTTCGACGATGCCGCAATGCAGGACCTCTCCATCAAGAAACGTCGCGGCATCCCCGGACAAGCGCAGCGTGTTCTGCGACCGGCGGATTTCATTGCGGGCCTCTGTGATAGTTTTGCCCATTTCGGCCGAAACGGTTTTTGCCAGTTCTTCGGCGTCACGCCGCACCAGATCGGCGATCTTGTTCAGCAGCATGCGCCGCTCATGCGGGGTGGAGAATCGAAACCCCTGCGCGGCCTTCGCCGCCTTGGCAACAGCGGCCGTTATCTCGACAGCAGGTGTCTCGGCCAATGTTCCCACGAGGCTGTTGTCATACGGATTGCGCACCTCGATGCGGTTTTTGAAGTTCGTGTTGGGGGCTTGTTTTACCTGAAGGTGCATTTCGCGCTCTCTTCGATATGTGTTTCGTTCCCGCTGTGATCAGCGGCATTCAGTATTTCGGCGATCAAAACAGGCCTGAGTGGCCAACGCTGCGGTCGGCTCGGACCGGACCCCATCTCTGCTGCGGTCAGCTTGGCGACCCAGTCCAGACAGAAACGGCCCTGACACGCACCCATCCCGAAGCGCCCGTTTAGGCGCAGCATTCGCGGGGTTTGATCGGTCGCGGTCAGTGCTTTCAGATCGGCCACCGAGCGGTTTTCACAACGGCACAGGATGGTTTCGTCAGGCAGGTCGTTCAGATCATTGCACCCGTCATGGGCAAAAATGCTCTTTAGGCGCCGCTGGGCTGCTTTTTCAGTGTTCAACGATGTCAGAGAAATACCGGGTGCGGGCGTTCCCAACAGGTTCAGTATCTCGGCGGCGACTCTGTTCCCGTCCTTGACTGCTGCGAAACGGCCCAGCACGTCGCGGCAATCCCCGGCCGCGATTACTGGTATAGTCGGGTTTTTTTGCAAGCCGTAATCATTTCGCGCCAACCCATCATGCAACCCAAGCCGGTCGACTTCGACCGTCCGGAACCGACCGCCGTGGTTGGTTTTAAGGCTCAATGCCCCCTTTTTTTCTTCGACGGACAGAATCCGGGTGCCGCTCAGGATCGGCACCCGCGCGCGGATCAGAGTAAGAATGAATCCTGTCGCCTCCTGCAGAATATGTAGCGGCAGGCGCGCAGTAGCGAGCGGGTGCAGGAAGGGATGCGCCGCGTCAAAGATCACGGCGGGAGCTTTGCCCGCACGGGTAAGCTGTGCACCAAGCGCATACAGCAGCGATCCGGATCCGGCGATGGCGATACGGCCCTCGGGCGGCCGCCCGGCAGTCTTAAGATCAACCTGAAGCGCGCCAACACTTGTCACGCCCGGAAGGGTCCAGCCCGGGCGCGGTTGGACAAGTTCTCGGGCGCCCGTTGCCATGATCACTGCCTTGGGTTGAAACAGAAAGCCATCTGCCCCGGTGATCAACGCATTCCCTTGGTAGTCGAGCCCAACGAAGGAGGTCGAACAGTGAATGTCGATGCGTTCTCTTTGTGCCGCAACGACATCGAACAGGGCCCGGCGTTCTTTTGCATGCGAGAGCGGCCTCGTGTCCCCGGTTCGGTTCTGGGCATAGACCGTCCCGCCAATCTGCGGCGCCTGATCGACGACGACAACCCGTTGCCCTGCCTGCGCCAAGGTTGCGGCAGCCGAGAGCCCGGCGGGCCCGGCTCCGACGACGAGAATACGGCGATCAGTCATGGGGGGTGCCCACTGGACTGACCGCGAGCCCGTCGGCGCACAGGACGCGGCAGGCCTCGCACGGTCCCTTGCCTTCGAGGATCACCAAGCAATTCTGGCATTGACCAATACCACAGAACACCGAACGGGACTGACCTGCTAGGCCAGTGCCAAGATGCGTTATCCCGGCACGGTTCAGCGCCTGCGCCAGCGTCTCGCCCTGCTCGTAGGGCACATCTCGGTCGTTCCAAAGAATGTGCCCGGTCATTGTGAAGCCACCTTCTGTCGGGTGAATCGCATGGGCGAGAGGGCATTGACCTCTGCCATTGCGCCCTCACCGGTAAGCATCCCTGCAACCTCTCTCCCGATGAGAGGTGCCAGACCGATCCCGTCGCCTTCAAATCCGGTCGCCAGGAATACATTGGGCATATCTGGCAACTCGCCAACAATCGGGAAACCATCACCTGTGGCGGTCCGAACGCCTGCGAAAACCCTAATGACCCGGCGTCTGGCAAGGGCAGGCAGACTGGCGACGCCGCTGATCAGAATCCGCCGGGCCATATGGAAATCAGTCTGTTCCTCGGTTCCACCACCCTCGCGGCTTGATCCAATCAGAAGCTGGCCGGTGGCAAGTGGGTCGATGACAACAGGTGCCAGCGTCTCCGGAAGGGCCTGCGCCGTTTTATCCAGAAGATAAGCGGCCGAGGTCAACGGCCCTGGCAAATCGGGCCAGTCATTCCCCACTGCCCGGTCGGTGATGATGAGTTGGCCGGATCTGGCCATCAAGGGCAGATCCGGCAAGAGGTTTGTGGTGCCCATGCCCGTGGCCAGCACAAACCTGTCGGCCCGCATTTCTCCGGTGCTCGTGTGCAAAATGACCCCATCTTTCGTCGCTTCAAATGCGTCCAGCCGGCACGGCCAATGGCCTTCTGCCCCACTTTCCTCCAGGAAAGCCCGCGTTGCCTCATAACCCAGCATGTGACCCTCGCCGGAAAGTTCGAGGACACGCGCGACGCTCTCTCCCAGCCCGGGAACGGACGATTTTTCGGCCACCCCGTCGCGCATCACGTCGACCGGGAGGCCCTGATCGGTCAACATTGCAGTCAAGCGATCAAGCGCCTCGGCCTCGGCGTCTATTCGTGCAAACAGATAGGATGGGCGGGTGTGGAAAACGCCGTTTAAGACCTGTGCCTGCTCGGCCAGATCTGCGCAATATGACAGGGAGGCACGTGCAAGTGAGGCCATGACGCCAGGGCGTTTCGTGGCAACGGAAACCGCCCCGTCAGATGCTCCGGATGCTGCCGCGGCCGGACCGGAGGCGTCAATGATTGCGATTTTAAGCCCCTTGCGAGCGGCATGCCAGGCAATGGACGCGCCAATAATACCGGCACCTGCAATGATTGCGTCATATTGAAGATTTCGAGACAAACTGCTCTCCGCATGAGGATTCCTTTTGAGTGATATGAGTAGTGATCGGGCTTTGCGATGCAAAAAAGCGGCGGTTAGTTACAAGTCATATTGAAAGACAGGTCGCGATACCCGCAATGCTGGCACGGCATACAAATAACATTGTACCTAAGTCAGCCAATCTTGTATTGCCTTGTTGGCGTCGGAAGGGTCGTTTGAACCAAGGCCGCCAGAGAAATGCGGGGGGGCCGAAAAAACGGCAACGGTCGAAGCAAAGGCCAGAAATGACAACTTGGAGAACATCATGAAACTGAATTCCCTGATCACAGGGGCACTTGCCGCGGTTCTAACGGCAGTCACCTTTTCCGCAGCCCAGGCCCAGGACAGCAAGATCGACGAAATCCGTGACCGTGGCGTGTTGCGTGTAGCGGGTATTCTTAACGAAGACCCATATTTCCGGAAGGATCCACGCACCGGTGAATGGCGCGGTTTCGTCATTGCGATGGCCGGGGACATTGCCGAAACACTCGGTGTCGAGTTGGAAGTGGTTGAAAGTTCGTGGGGGAACTCAATCCTTGATGTCCAGTCAGGCAAAGTCGACCTTGCCATGGCTCTGACCGCGCTGCCCAAACGGGCGTTGTCTATCCACTTCACATCACCGACCTACTATAACAGCTTCGTTATCATCTCGCCCAACACGGCACTGGCCGGCAAAAGCTGGGCAGAGCTGAACGACCCGTCGGTTACCATTGCGGTGGATCTGGGCTCGGCACAGGACAACATCACCAAACAGTATTTGCCGGACGCAAACATACTGCGTTTCAAAACCCGCGATGAGGCAATCGTTGCTGTGGCCACTGGCAAGGCCGATGGCCTGATCAATTCTGTGCTGAATGGTGTGGTGATGACCAAAAGGAACGCGGCACTTGGTACCGTTTACGTGCCTGAGCCGCTTCTTTCGTCGCCATCTGTGGTCGGTTTAAACTACGATACAGACGACACATGGAAGCAATTCGTATCCGCATGGGCCGATTATAACAGGCGTGTAGGCAACAACCAAACTTGGATCGTTGAAAGCCTGGCACCGTTTGATGTGACGCTTGAAGACCTGCCTGAAGGCTTCGACATCGGCGGTTGATGCAGCCACCATTTCCTCCCTGTCGGTCTGCCTGAAACAGGCGGGCCGGCTAACCCTCAGAAGGGATGTACCAATGTACAACTGGGATTTTTACACGGTCCTTCAGTCGCTCGACCTGTTTCTTTTGGGCATGAAGATGACGGCCCTTTACACCGTCGGGTCAATCTTGCTCGGCATCACTTTTGGGCTTATGGCCGCCTTTGCCCGGTTATCCCAATGGTGGGCGCTGCGCCTCATCGCAAGAACCTACCAGGAAATTTTCAGGTGCACGCCGCTTCTTGTCCAAATATTGTGGGCCTTTTATGCGCTGCCGCTCATCATTGGCGTGAACATTCCTAACTACATTGCTGGCCTGTTGATGCTTTCACTCTACGTGGGTTCATTTTACGGTGAAATTTTCCGCGGCGGCATAAATGCGATCGACAAAGGTCAGCGTGAAGCAGCAATGGCAGTTGGCATGTCAGGCGCGCAGGCGATGTATCACATCATCATGCCGCAAGCGATCAAGAAGATGCTGCCAGCATTCATTAACCAGTCAGTCATCCAAGTCAAAAACACCTCATTACTGTATGCAATTTCGATCGCGGAACTGACTTACATGACCTATGTTGTGAATGGTGAAACCTACCGCCCATTGGAAGCCTATACGCTTACCGCGGTATTGTATTTCGCCATGCTATTCCCGCTGACGCAATTTGCAGATCACTTCGAACGCCGCATGCGGCGCAGCGACTAATCCGTTGGAAGGAGCAAACTCATGAATTCGACGATACAACCGGCGATCTCAGTCAGAGGGCTGACCAAATCCTACGGTGCGCTTCAAGTGCTCAAAGGGATAGATCTAGATTTGCCTGCTGGCGAGGTTCTTGCCATCATCGGCCCGTCTGGCTCCGGCAAATCCACACTAATCCGCTGCCTCAACATGATGGAGGTGTTGACTACTGGCGATCTCCGGTTTCAAGGCCAAAGGGTCTCGACAAAGTTCAAAGACAAGGGCGATGCTATTGGCACCGCAACCCTGCGACGCAAAGTTGGTATGTGCTTCCAGCACTTCAATCTGTTTCCGCATCTGACGGTTCTTGAGAATGTTACAAAGGGGCCGACCGTTGTTCTTAAGGAGGATCGGAAGGCAGCAGACAACTATGCACGCGAACTGCTTGGTAAAGTCGGCCTTTCGGACAAGGCAGAATCCTACCCCAGTCAACTTTCGGGCGGGCAAAAACAACGCGTAGCGATTGCGCGTTCTCTGGCGATGAAACCCGATGTGATGTTATTTGATGAGGTGACCAGCGCATTGGACCCTGAATTGGTTGGCGAAGTGCTGGAAGTGGTGCGCGAGCTGGCACGCGGGGGTATGACTATGGTGCTGGTAACGCACGAAATGGCATTTGCCGCAGAGGTTGCCGACCGGGTAGTATTCATAGATCAGGGCGTTATTGCGGAAGAGGGCCCGCCGGAAAAGGTGATGAAGGATCCAAGCTCGGACCGGTTGAAGCAATTCCTGTCACGCTTTAACGCCTGATTCGTGGATGAAAGGGCAACAGCACATATCCGAAGGTCCGACGAAGACATCGGCTAGCAAGATCGTCGTTGTGGGCGCAGGGCGCGCGGGAGAGGCTATTCTTGATCTGTTGTGCAAAGATGCACGGTTTCAACCGCTTGCCATCGATATTGACTATTCCCGGGTTCGGGCCATGCGCGAGGCGGGGATCGCCGCCGAACAAGCCAGCGGATCAGATGCAGCCCAGATTATCCCAATTCTGAAAGGCGCCGCAGCGGTAGTCTGCGCGGCACCGCCGGCCGTCACTGCGCCGTTGGCACATTTCGCAGCAGAGATCGGATGTCACTATGTTGACATGTGCGAGGATCTGTCTGCCGTAGAAAAAGTCGTCGCGGAGGCCGGGGAGTCGGAATTTTGTTTTGCCTCTGGCTGTGGTCTGGCACCGGGCCTTGTGACTTTGCTCGTCGATACAATGATCAAAGAGGCGCCGGACGGCGCAGACATCACTGCATTTGTCGGCGTCCTGCCTGCCGAACGAACAAACCGACTGGGCTATGGCAATCTATGGGGCATAGATGGGTTGATGGCGGAATACGTCAATCCCTGTTTGGCAATCGAGAATGGCGAGATTGTCACCGGTCCGCCTTTGCAAAATTTGGAACAGATTCAGATCGGTTCAGAGAGCTTCGAAGCCTTTTCGACCTCAGGCAGCCTTGGGGATCTGGCGCAGTACTATCACGGCAAAGTCCAAGGACTATCTTTCAAAACCCTGCGTTATCCGGGTCACCTCGACTACATTCGGTTTTTGCTTGATGATCTGAAACTGTCGAAACGGCTGTACATGTTCCGTAACCTGCTCTTGAATGGGCTTCCCAAGATTGAGCGAGACAGAGTCATTATTCACATTATCGACCGCAACCCTACCAGACCACAGCACCAGACCCGTCTCTTCGATGCGATTGCGTTAGAAAACGGCAAGTATCGCTCTGCGGTATCCTCTGTGGCGGCCCAGCATGTCTGCGCCGTGATCGATATTATTGTCCATGGCCTTGCCCCGTGCCGGGGAGTGCTCCATCATAGCGATCTTACAATGGATACCCTTGGACGAAGCCGGTACGGGCACACTCTGCTGACTTCCGGCTGAGTGCTCCCGAAAAGCCCGAAAGCGCGGTAGATGCCTGAGAACGAAAGCAATTTTCCCAACCCAAAGATCGATATCTCACTTCTTCAGACGTTTCACCTGGTCGCCAAGACAGGTTCGTTCTCTGCCGCGTCCCGGGATTTGAATATCTCCTACCAAACAGCCGCCAATCATGTCCGTAGGCTGGAACAGCTCTATGGCACCCAGCTTGTCGAGGCCGAGAAAGGGTCGCGGAAAGTCTCTCTGACCGCCCCGGGTCTGGCTTTGCATGCCTCACTAGGCACTGAGCTTGAGACTATCCTTGCCCGGATTTCTCTTCTCATGCGCGACGTACATTCCGTAATGCGTGTCGGTGTGCCTCAGGCGCTCTTTCACCATTTCCTCCCGCGTGTCGTAACAGAATTCCGCAGCAAGCACGCGGAAACCCAACTGACCTTTTATGAGCGCGACACAGCGCTTGAGGCGATGATGCGAAACGGTCAGTTGGATGCCTGTGTCAGTGAACGTTATTTTGGAGCGCCGGGTATTTCGCAGATGCTACTGGGCGAATACCGGCTTTCGCTGGTATACCCCTCTCACTGGAACGACAACCTGGATCGGCCGGATAATATCGGCACTCTCAGAGACAAACCTTTCATCACCTAT
Organism: Marinosulfonomonas sp.; assembly: GCA_019090845.1. Lineage (GTDB taxonomy): Bacteria > Pseudomonadota > Alphaproteobacteria > Rhodobacterales > Rhodobacteraceae > NORP110. The sequence continues at coordinate 894 of JAHRVD010000434.1, read as the reverse complement.
GAACCCGGCCAGACCATCAGGGCCCGCGCTCACGATTTCCTAACATCGGCCTTCGGAGACACGCCGAAAATCGCAACATCCGCCTCTGGATGCACCAGCATGATGGCCTTGGTGAAAGCAGGCGTTGGCTATGCTGTCGTTCCCGAGTGGGTTGTCGAAACTCAGAATGCCCGGCTGACAAGTATTGCACTTGATGACCTTCAAAAGGTTAAGGTCTATTTCGGGTGCTCGGCCTTTCTGGAACAAGACCCGTTCGTTTCGGACTTCCGAGAGATCTGTAGAGAGATTATGAGTATCGAATTTGCGATGGGGAATCAGCCTGAGAACTAATCGTGTTTCAGCCTGACGCCTCTCTCCAGTATTAGGGTGATCGGGTTGAAGCCCGTGTGCGCCTGACAAGTGCAGGTTCTCCTGCAATTCACAATAAAAGGCCCAAGCTTCGTCGGCAACATGGGTGCCCTTTGACCTGCGCCCCAAGTTCGCTCCAGCTTACGCGGAGTCCTTGGGGTGAAATTTAGTGAACCGGAGCGAATGCAGGCATCAGTCAGGGCGGGTCATGGCCTGGGTATTGTTAATCTGAGATTAGCCACCGCTGACAAATCGTTCATCCGTTGTTTTGGCGACGTCGAGGAATTAACAAGGTCAAATTTGATGCTCATCGCGCCAGAAGTCTACAGACGGCCGGAGGTCAAAGCCTTCACCAAGTTTTTTGCACCTCGCTACGCCGCAACGTTCAAATAGCCGGTATCGTAGCGCGTCTGCTCGGATCGTCGATAAACGGCAAAATTTGGGATTGTCCGCTATGGGAACAATGCAAACACAGGGTTCGAGTTCATTCTCCGAACACAGTATTTAGTCGCGTGTATGCTTCTGCAGGCCACACGTCCTTGAAGT
>JAHRVD010000241.1 GCA_019090845.1 Marinosulfonomonas sp. | reverse complement strand
TCTTCGCCCAAAATATTGTCGCGCGATATCCGCACATCATCAAAGAACAGTTCGCAGGTATCCTGCGCCTTCATCCCGATTTTCTTAAAGTTCTTACCGCGGCTCACGCCAGCGCTGTCGGCCTCGACCACGATAAGCGTCAGGTTCTTGTTATCCGTTGCATCGCCGGATTTGACGGCGATCATCAGCAAGCCTGCGCATTGGCCGTTAGTGATAAAAGTTTTTTGGCCATTCAGAATGAAACCATCCCCATCGGGCTGAATGTTGGTGCGAATTGCGCGCAGGTCTGATCCTGCCCCCGGTTCGGTCAGAACGATCGCGCCAATCATCTCTCCTGACACCATTTTCGGCAGCCAGCGATCGCGCTGCTGCTCGGTGCCGTAGTTCAAAATATAGGGTGCCACGATATCAGAGTGGGTTGAAAACCCCGGCCCTGACAGGCCCAGACGTGCCTGTTCTTCGATCAAAACGGCCGAGGCGATCCTGTCAGCACCTGCGGCGCCATATTTTTCGGGCATTGCCACACAAAGCAACCCCGCTTCACCGGCCTTTTTCCAGACAGAATGTGGTGCAACGCCGGCTTCTTCCCAGTCCTGATGATAGGGAACCACTTCTTGTTCAAAGAATTTTCGCGCGGTGTCGCGGAACATCTGGTGATGTTCGGAAAAGATTTCACGGGTTAGAATTGTCACTTCAAATTCTCCTTAGTCGCAGGTCCGGCCTTTGGAAATTTATGAATGAACGGTCATTCATCTGATATTTCCGATTTCGGCCAGCCCGAATTTTCATCCTTTCGCAGCGTTAAGTCGCCGGAACATAAATTGAATGGCGCGGCCTATCTTTGGCCGCCGCCAGTATCACCCCATCAGTCGTGGCAGATACAGGATCAGGTCGGGGAATGCGATGATTATGCCGACGATAAAGACCTCGCCCACCAGAAACGGTGCGACGCCTTTGAACACTTCGTGCAACGGGATGTCGGGGCGAATTCCGTTCACCACATAACAGTTCAATCCAACCGGCGGCGTAACAACACCAATCTCGATCAGTTTCACCAGCAGGATACCAAACCAGATCGGATCATATCCAAGACCAACGACGGCCGGATAAACAACCGGAAGCGTCAGCATCATCATGCCGATCCCATCCAGGATCATGCCCAACAGCAGATACATCACCACGATTGCGAGCAGGATCACCGAGCGATGGACATCCAGATTGACGACCGCTTCTGTGACCGTGGCGGGCAAACCTGTGAACGCAAGGAAGCGAACAAAGATCATCACACCCCATATAACCATAAAGATCATCGCCGTCGTTTTGAGCGTTTCTAATAAGCCTTCGGAAAGATCGCGGACCTTAACTTTCTTAAAGAGCGCCATGACAAGTATGATTATTGTTGCGACCGCCGCAGATTCCGTTGGCGTCATCCAGCCAAAATACACACCACCAAGAATGACCCCGACAACCATCACAATGCCCGAAAGTTGCGGCAATGTTTTGATTTTCGCCATCACAGTCGTTGCATCCAGTTTTGGTGCAAGGTTGGGGCGGATCGTCACCACCACAGTGATAACAATCAGGTAAACAACGATTGAAATCAGTCCGGGGACAAGGCCTGCGATCAGCAACCGGCTGATCGATTCCTCTACGATGATACCGTAAATAACCAGAATTGCGCTTGGCGGAATAAGCGCAGCAAGCGTCCCGCCCACGGCAACCACGCCCGCAGCCAGCGAGCGGTTATATCCGCGCATTTCCATTTCCGGCAGGGCCATCTTGGTGAATACGGCCGTGCTTGCGGTGCTTGCCCCCGAAACGGCGGCAAAACCGGCGCTTGCAAAAATTGTTGCTGTCGCCAGGCCACCGGGCATTCGGCCTACCCAGACTCGTGCGGCCTCATAGGCCGCAGACGTTATTCCCGCATGCATCGCCAAAAAGCCGATCGCAATGAATAACGGAAGAACGCTTAGCGAATAATGTGCTGAATTGGCAAATGGGACGATGCCCGAAAGGCCAGCAGAGATGGCAAAATTGCGAATGTAGGCCAATCCGCAAATTCCCGTAAAGGCCGTCGCGAAGGCAACCGGAACACCAAGAACAACAAGAGAGAGAAGAACGGCAATACCGATATAGCCGACTGTGATCATTTCCATGTCTTGTCCTTACAGCTCTGAAGGTTCCAGCAAATGCAATTCTTCTTCAAAGACCTGCGTCGGGGAATTAGGGGTTATGATCAGGCGGCCAGCTTCGATCAACTGCAAAAGAACCCGCAGAAAAAGCAAGCCAAGGGATGCTGTCACGACTAATATCGCGATCCAGATCGGGATTCCAATCTCAGGGGTATCGCCACCGTTGACCCAGGACCGCATGAAATTGGCCCAACTGCCCTTTAGAATGGTGCCGACCACGAAGACGGCGATCATGTAGGTAAACGCCTCTTGAATCCACTTTCGTCGGGTTGGCTTTTTGCTAACCAGCAAAGTCATGCGCACATTGCCGAATTTAGCCTGGCAGTAGGCGATGGCCATTGCCGCGACCGGCACCATCAACTGTTCGATGATATCGAGGATACCGTGGATAGGGGCCTGGAACATTGAACGTGCGACGACCTGAGAAAAGCCCATGACCATCAAAACCGTAAGGGCGAGCCCCCCGATCATGGCAAAAAGCCACTCAATTTTGTGCAAATTCCGGTCCGCTGATTGTATTATGCGTTCCAAAGTCCCCCCCCCAAGAAAAGTTGTTGGCGGTGCATTTGCCCGCCAACAACAAAAGTTTTTAGTGCAACTTCAAGAAGACACTACTCAGTGTCAGCTGCAGCCTTCAGAAGGTAGTCCAAAAGCGATTGCCCATCAACACCATCGTCATTCAGGCCGTCGACCCAAGCCGTCCAGCTAGGAGCAGCAGCGGCATCTACAGCAGCACGAATTTCGTCTGTCATAGGAATACGCTCAAGCCCTGCCTCTTCAAAGGCCTTCTCGTTGATAATATCAACATCCGAATAGTTTTGGATCTGATGTGCATATGCAGCAGCTTTGCCGTCTTCAAGCAATTTTTGGTACTGCGGTGGCAACGCATCATAGGCTGCCTTGTTCGCAGCAGCGTGGCATACAATCGCGCCCAGCGACCAGTTGTCGGTCAGCCAGTCAGAGATTTCGTGCAAACGATAAGACGCAAAGGCGTAGGTGTATGGAAAGGTTGTTCCATTAATGATGCCGCGATCAATGCCCTGATAAACCTCAGGTGCCGGCATCACTGTTGTGTTCACGCCAAGTGCGGCCATCATACGACCAACACCGCCACTGGAATTCAAAGAGATTTTCTTCCAGTCATCAACCGTTTTCGGAGCATCGCCCTTACCCATGGCTTCATAGCTTGGCATCGGAATTCCCAACAGCGGGACGCTGTTCCATTTGGCATATCCGGCAGCAATTACTGGGTTCTTATAGTAGGCCTCGATAACATCGACCTTTGCTTCCAGCGAACCAATAGGCAGCGCCGCAAGGCCAAGACCATTCAGGCCGGGGATCTTGTCGGGATGATATGTTGCACAGAAAACAGCGCTTTCAAACGCGCCCAATGACAAACCATCAAGGTTTTCCTTAGGTGCAGAAAGGACGCCGCCATACTGGATGTCGATCTGGAAGTTTCCGTCGGTCTTTTCGGACACATACGCAGCCAGCCCTTCAACGCCTTCCGAAAACCCGCGCCGGTTGCCCCACATAGACATCAGCCATTTGATTTTTGGTCCGTCGACTTCTGCAGCCATTGCGCCGGTAACGCTAAGCGGCACCGCGACTGTTGACAGCAATGAGGCGCAAGCGACGCTCATAACTGCATTCTTAAGTGTTTTGGTAGTGGTCATCATTTTCCTCCGTTGGATTCCCAAGTTTAATTTCATATCACTAATTTCAACAACGTTCCGTTTTTTTGCCCGTTCTTTTTTTCTGCCCCCCGCCATTCCTGCGTGAGAAAGCTCCGGGTCAATATTGCGGAACTATCCCATATAGTAAGAATATTTACAAATTTTGCAAACCCTTTAATCACCCAAATCACACCAATGTTCCCCACATATGTGGGGCAAAACCAGTGCAGACTGCTGCGAAAACAACATTTTGAATTCCACCATCTCACCTGCGTCACTGATCGCGGGTCGTGCAATGATTGCCATCGGCCAGATTCTTGCGGCAAATCGCTTGGCTTTCGCACAAATGGTCGCTTTAATTAAAAATCTGCTACGCACATCCCGGGCGACTCAGCGAGGCAAAACCGATGAATAAACAAATCGAAATTCTGGACACCAGAACCCCTGCCGGTCCCGGCCAATTGCTAAAGACATTGGGCGCGTTCACACATGGGCTGGCATCTGCCTCGACGCCCCATGAAGTAAAGCGGCAGGCCAGCTTGTGCATTCTGGATACTATCGGCTGCATGATCGCCGGTTCGCAAATGCCGGAAACCCAGCAAGTCATCGCCGCCGAACAGGCGGTCGGATCAATGGGAAATGCCTCGATCATCGGCAACACCGCCAAACTAGGCGTGGTTTCTGCGGCACGGGCAAATGCCTATATGGGCGATATTTTTGAACTGAATGACCTGATCGGCGGGCATGCCAGCATCGGAAATGTTGCGACGGCGCTTTCGCTCGCTCAGACAAATCGAGCAAGCGGCAGCGATGTGATCCTGGCCGTAGTTGCCGGCATTGAAACGACTGCCCGGGTCTACAACGCCTTTTATCCGCACCTGAAAAGTATCCAAGACAGCGGCATGGTCAGCGTCGGATTTCCGGCGACGATTGGCTGCTCGGCAGCCGCCGCCCGCCTGTCTGGCCTGACACCTGATCAAACTGCAAATGCTCTTGCGATTGCCGGGGCTATTGCGGGCTGGTGCCCTGCCGAGGTGATCTTTGGCGATGGTGGCACGATCAAACCGATGTTATTTGGCGCAAGCCCCGCAGGCGCGGGAATTCAGGCTGTGCAATATGCCAAGGCAGGGCTAAGCGGGCCACCCAATATTCTGCACAGTTCGATCGGTTACTTTGCCGCCATGTCGGGCAATTGGAGCCCCGGCGCACTGTCCACTGATGACTGGGCGTTGAACGAACCAAGGCGAAAGCTGCATGCCTGTTGCGGCTATATTCATTCGGCATTTGATGCCGTTGCCAGTGCCATGGCCGAACTAGGGTTGGACCCCTTCCAGATTGCAGAAATCAAGGTTTCTGTGCCCCAGTATATCATACCGGCAATTAGCAAATCAGCACCACCTGCCACCGCCAACGAGGCGCGTTTTCACATTCAGTATATGCTTGCGCTCGCCGCAGCAGGCACTGACATGGTGATGCCAGCGCATAGCGTCGGATTTGCCGACGAATGCCTGCGCCCCGCCGTGAAACATCTGGCTGGGCGCATCCATATCGCCGCCGGGCCAGAGCTAACCCATTACCATGAGTGCAAGCTGCGGCTGAAAATGAAAGATGGGACAGAGCATGAATTTTCAAATGACGCCCCGCGCGGATCTGCCCAAAACCCTTTGAGTGAGGATGACCTGGTGCAAAAATTCATGGCACTGGCAGAACCGGTGATCGGCAATGACAGAGCGCAAAAAATCGTCTCGATAACCCAGTCGCTTGAACAGATCGACGATTTGTCGCCATTGTTTGACGCGTTATGATCTGTTGATCTTAAGTGCCGGTGTGATGCAGCGACAGCCCCAGACGGGCGCGCCGGATCAACCACGGACTTGGCCGGTAACGCGGATCCCGATAAAACGCATGTAGCCCGTCCAGAATTTCAAGGATGCGCGCCGGACCGATACGATCGCCCAGTTTCAGCGGACCTTCCGGATAGCCAAGCCCACGCTCGACAGCCAGATCAATATCACTTGGGGTGGCAATCTTTTGTTGTGCAATGTCGCACCCGATATTGACGATCATCGCCAAAATACGTTGCGCGACAAAACCCGGACTATCAGCAATAACCGTAACTGCCGTTCCATGCGCGCCAAGAAGGTCACGCGCGTGATCCAGAAATTCCGGGTCGGTTGCGGGGCTGTGCATCAGGCACAGGCGACGCTCAAGCGGCACCAAGCAATCAACGGCCAGCGTGCGTTTGGGGTCTAGCCCTT
>JAHRVD010000240.1 GCA_019090845.1 Marinosulfonomonas sp. | reverse complement strand
CATCTAAGAAATGCTGTGGTCGCAACCGAAGACAAACGTTTTTACCGCCATTTCGGTATTAGCCCACGCGGCGTCGCCTCTGCTGTTCGTATCAACCTTGGTGAAGGGCGCGGGCCACTGTCGGGGCACGGTGGTTCGACGATCACGCAGCAGGCAGCCAAATTGTTATGTCTTGGTGTTCCCTTTGATCCCACGTCCGGTATCAGCGAAGCCGCATATGAGGCGGACTGTCGGCAGGGGTCCGTTTGGCGCAAGGTGAAAGAGGCGGTCTATGCGCTGGCGCTGGAAGTCAAATATTCCAAAGATGAAATTCTGACGATCTATCTTAACAGAGCATACCTTGGCGCGGGTGCGCGCGGCTTTGAGGCCGCCAGCCAACGCTATTTTGGAAAGTCCGCGGCCCAGGTTAGCCCCGCCGAAGCTGCGATGCTGGCCGGTTTGCTCACTGCCCCGTCCCGCTATGCACCGACCGCCAATCTAAAACGATCACAGAATCGCGCGGGCGTTGTTGTCGGCTTGATGGAAGATCAGCGATACATCACCAAAGCACAGGCGGCGGATGCCCGCTTGAACCCGGCTGAATTATCTGGCGCAGCCCGGGCGCGCGCTGGCGGCTATTTTGCAGATTGGGTCATGGATAGCGGCCCAACGTTTCTTACCAAAGAAACAACAGAAGACGTGGTGATCCGCACCACTTTTGATCAACGGATCCAAACTGCTGCCGAGGATGCGCTAAATCTGATATTTGCAACAAAAGTCCGCAAAGGGTCCAAAGCACAGGCTGCGATTGTTGTCATGTCCGCAGATGGTGCAGTTCGCGCGATGGTTGGCGGGCGAAAACTGCGCGGCGTTACGGGGCAGTTCAACCGGGCGATCCAGGCGAATAGGCAGACCGGATCGGCCTTTAAACCGTTCGTATACGCAACTGCGCTGGATCTGGGGTACACCTACGCCGATACGGTTCAGGATGAACCACTTACACTTGATATTCCCGGTTCTGGCACCTGGTCACCCAGAAACTACGATAACAAGTTTCGTGGCCCCGTGACGTTAACGGATGCTTTGAAGTTTTCATTAAACACACCGGCTGTCCGGGTTTCGGAGGATGTCGGTCGGGACAATGTCCGAAAAATTGCGGCAGAGTTTGGGATCAGCGGTGACCTTGCTCTTGGTCCGGCGCTGGCACTTGGCGCGTCCGAATCTACACTGATTGAAATGACCGGGGCTTATGCAGGTATCCTGAATGGCGGGTCCAGCGTTACACCATATGGGCTGGTTGAACTGCGATTACAGGGTGATGAAAACGCGCTAATGGATCAGGATGGCGGGATGGGCGAGCGGGTTATCACCGAAAACGCAGCACGCCAGCTGGTCTATATGATGCATCAGGTAACGAAGGGGGGCACCGGTTCGCGTGCGCAGTTGCCGGGGCGCGAAATCGCGGCCAAAACCGGCACGACGCAGGCTGCGCGGGATGCATGGTTTCTGGGCTTCAGCGCAGATTACGTTGCGGGCATTTGGATGGGCTATGATGACAACACGCCCTTGTCTGGCGTGACGGGCGGCGGCCTGCCGGCCGACATCTGGCGCGAAACAATGCTTCGGGTTCATGAGGGTCTGCCAGCACGAAATTTACCGATGATCCGCCCCGACAGGCTGCCGGAGGTCTTTGTTAACCCGCTGGATAACCAAGGCTGGAAAAGAAACAGCAAGAATCGCAGGAAACGAAAAAACGGCAATGTAGCCGAACAAATTATTCTAGATGTTCTTGGCGCAATTCTGGGAAAGCCAGAGCGGTAATATTTTTAACCCATTGTCTTCAGGTCAGCGATCAACTTGTCCAGATCACCCCGGCGTTTGTCCAGCATCGCGCCAACTTCGGTTCGCTCGGCTTTTATCAGACTGATCCCCTCGATCTTCATGTCGATGAAGCGGCCGTTTGAATCGGCCACAACGAACACCACGCTAAACGGCGCTTCTCCCTGCAAGTGCGCGGTGGTTGTGACTTCGTAATAGGATTTCACCGCTTTGGTGTCGTTTACAACAACGCGGCCGCCAATAAATTCTCGAAATCTTCGGCCGTATTTTCGCGATATGTAAGTTTGGAACGCCTTTTCAAATGCCGATTTTTGGTCCGCACTGGCTGTTCTTCCGTCGGGGCCCAAAACGAGTTGGGCAATTCGTTTCACATCCGCGTAGTCGGTAAACACAGATTCAAATTTGCGAAGCATTGTGGCTTCCGAAGCACCAGAGTTGATAATTGAATTAATGGCATCTACGGCACTGCCAATCAGCGCTTCCGCCTTATTGGTGCTGAACGCCTGAACTGGCGTCGAGATCATTGCGACGCTGGCAGCGCAGCCGATCATAAATCCGCGCCGGTTGGGTAAGCTATTCATAGCTTTCGTCATAGAGATCATAAAGGTCATCATCCTCTCCTGCACCGATGCCCAATTGAAACCGGCGGCTTTCGAGATAAAACAACCGCGCCTGTGCGTAGCTGTCAGCACTTTCATATAATATAGAGTCGATTGTATCGGTAAATCGATAGCGATCACCAAGACTTGAGGCGGCACTTACAGCGGTGACAGCAACACGATTTTTAGGTGCTACGATTTGGCCGACCGGATCAAGGAAAAAATTAACAACACCGCCGATTGTATCGCGAGTTGTTGATGGACCCAGTATTGGCAATTCAACAAATGCGCCTTCTTTGAATCCCCAAACATGCAAGGTTTCGCCGAAATCGCTGCCACGGGACGCAATTCCACCCTTGGTCGCGACGTCAAAAACTCCGCCCACACCCAAGGTCGTATTCACCAGAAATCGTGCAGTGTTGTGGATTGCATCGCCAATTCGAAATTGAAGAAGATCGTTCAACACCATACTGGGCATGGAAAGGTTCGACGAAAAGTTGCCAACTCCGTTACGAACAGGCTCGGGTAAAATTTTTCCATAAGCGCCAGAGGAAGGGCGCAGCAAAACCCGATCCAGCGTGCGATTGACCTCATGTGTGCGTCGGTTCGCGGTTTCAAATGGATCATAGATGCCACTGGCAACTTCTGGTCCGCCGCATGCCGTCAGCACCAAAAGCGCCGACATAAGGGAAATTCTATTTTTCAGATACTTAATGGGCAGCATTTTAAACTCGGCAAAGCACAATTGGAATGTCCGCACTGTGTCACATAATTTGCTGAATCTGAAAACCCATTCCTTCATTATTGAATTGTTGAGCGTGTGATTATTTGGTTACAGGCACAATATAGCCAAGCATGCAGGATCGTTTCCAGCTTTCGGCGACATTTCTAGTTTTATCTGGCCGCTGTCGCGGCTAGCGTTATGCGATAAACCAAACGCGGAGTTAGGATGATGAGCGGCAAAATCAAAGCCAGATTGGCGGAATTGGGCGTGGAATTGCCCGAGGCAATGGCTCCGGCGGCCAATTATGTTCCATTCGTTACGTTGGGCAATATTGTTTATGTTTCCGGCCAGGTTTCCAGTGGCAGCGACGGGCTAATCGTTGGAAAACTTGGGGCGGATATGGATATGTTGCAAGGTGCCGCCGCCGCCCGGTCCTGTGCGATCAATCTTTTGTCGCAGGTGCAGGCTGCTTGCGGCGGGGATCTGGATCGCCTTGTCCGGGTTGTAAAACTTACTGGTTTTGTCAATTCCACCGGAAATTTTACCGACCAGCCCAAAGTGGTGAACGGAGCATCGGATTTTTTGGTCGAGGCTTTGGGGGAAGTTGGGCATCATTCGCGTTCAGCCGTTAGTGCGGCATCGTTACCATTTGGAGTTGCTGTCGAAATCGAAGGCATCTTTCAGATCAGATGAACCCACTTGCGCCCGAATTCCTGACAACGCCGCTGGCTCATCGAGGGTATCACGATGCCAAGGCCGGTCGCCCGGAAAACTCGCTGGCCGCGTTTGAGGCCGCGATTGTCGCGGGCTATGGTATCGAGCTTGACGTGCAGCTTTCTTCTGATGGCAGCGCGAAGGTGTTTCATGACTATCATCTGGATCGTTTGACCGATGAAAAAGGACAGCTCAGCAGCCGTACGGCGGCCGAACTACGCCAGATAAAGCTAAAAAATAGCACCGAGACGATCCCTACATTTTCGCAAGCTCTTGCCCGTATTGCAGGACGGGCGCCGTTGCTGGTCGAGATTAAAGATCAGGATGGCGTCATGGGGCCAAATGTAGGGCCTTTGGAAAAGGCGGTGGCTGACGCGCTGGCCGATTACAGCGGTCTGGTAGCGGTGATGTCATTCAACCCCCACGCCGTGCACGAAGTTGCGCGATTTTTGCCCAACATTCCGCGCGGCCTGACCACAAGTGCGTTCCCCGTGGCAGATTGGCCGCTGTTACCTGCTAAAACTCGCGCCCATCTGCGCTTGATCGAAGATTACCAGCCACTTGGTGCGTCGTTCATTTCGCATCACGCAGGTGATCTGGGCAGCGCCCGTGTGCAGGAACTAAAGTCGGATGGGGCAGCGATACTTTGCTGGACAGTCCTAAGCCAACAGGCCGAAAATACCGCGCGCAAGATTGCAGACAACATTACATTTGAAGGCTACGCAGCCCAGCTACCCGGTGAAAAGGCCTGATCGGATGAGCGGAACGCAGATAGAGATCAACGTCTTGCAGGCCGTATCCGACATACCTGCCAAGGAATGGGATGCCTGCGCTTGTCCGGAAATCAGCGACGGGGGCAGGGTTGAAGACCCGTTCACTACTCACCGATTCCTGAGCGCGCTTGAAGCGTCTGGATCTGTCGGCCCGGGCACCGGATGGTCGCCACGGCCACTGACGGCCACAATTGACGGTAAGATCATTGCGGTCGCGCCGCTTTACGTCAAAAGCCACTCGCAGGGTGAATATATTTTCGATTTCAGCTGGGCGCATGCTTTTGAAAACGCAGGCGGTCGATATTACCCAAAACTGCAGATGGCCGCCCCGTTTACACCGGCCACCGGGCGCCGATTTTTGACGCTGCCCGGTCTTGAAAGCGCTGGGCAGGCAGCACTGGTTCAGGGCGCAATCCAACTTGCCGCAGAGAACCAGCTTTCGTCTTTGCATATAACATTTTGCACCAGCGCTGAGGCAGAGGCCGGGGCGCAAATGGGGTTGTTGGCGCGAACAAGCCAGCAATTTCACTGGGTCAATGATGGCTATGAGGATTTTGACGGGTTCTTGGCAGACCTGTCTTCGCGCAAGCGCAAGACAATCCGCCGTGAACGCCGGATTGCCAATGATTTTGGTGGACGGATCGTGGAACTTACCGGCGATCAGATCATGCCGGAACACTGGGATGCGTTCTGGCAGTTTTATCAGGACACCGGGGCGCGAAAATGGGGAACGCCCTATCTGACCCGCGCGTTTTTTGATTCTGTTCAGGAAACTATGCGCGGTGATGTTTTGCTTGTTTTGGCCGAAATTGATGGCCGGTATGTCGCGGGCGCTTTGAATTTCATAGGGCGTGAAACGCTTTTTGGTCGCTACTGGGGGTGCAGTGAAGATCACCCCTGCCTGCATTTCGAGCTGTGTTACTACCGCGCAATCGATTATGCGATCCGCCAAAAATTACGATGCGTCGAAGCTGGCGCACAGGGCGAACATAAACTGGCGCGCGGCTATCTGCCGGTCACAACACATTCGTTGCACTGGATCGGTGATGACGGTTTTCGTCGCGCGATCGAACAATTTCTGGAAGCCGAGCACGCTGCCGTGGATCAGGAAAATGAGATTCTGACCAGCTATGGTCCGTTCAAGAAAACCGGCAAGGAAGAAGAATAAGCGGCGGGTCTGCCCGGGTCGTCAGACTAATTCGAGCAAAGCCTCGCCACTGGAAATTTCACATCCGCCTGCTTTTTCCTCGGGGCGATATTGGCGCACGACGCCGTCTTCTATGAACATCGAATAGCGCCGGGACCGGCCGAACAGGCCAGCCGGGGCTGCGTCAAATGCCAGGCCAATCGTTTTGGTATATGAACCGTCGGCGTCCGCCATAAATGTTATTCCGGCATCCAAGCCGCCGGTCGATTTACCCCATGCATCCATCACAAAGGGATCATTTACCGAAAGGCAGATAATCTCGTCCACACCTTTGGCGCGGAACTGATCGGCCGTTCGCATGAAGCTGGGAACATGGGCGGCGGTGCATGTTCGGGTGAAGGCACCGGGCAGGGCAAAGATCACGACCCGGCGTCCTTTCAGCACATCAGACAACGCGACAGATACCGGGGCGCCGTCAACGATTTTCATCAAGGTTGCTGCGGGTAGTTGGTCGCCGATGGAAATGGTCATGATGCTGCCCTTGCGATTGTTTGTCTGAAGTGAAGGATATATGGTCTGTGCCGATAATATGCCAACAAGAATTGGAATTGAAATGTCGCATATCGTTGTCGTCGGTGCCGGACAGGCCGGACAAGCACTTGTCTGCAAGCTGCGTGAGCTGAAATTTGATGGCCAGATCACACTGATCGGCGAGGAACCAGTGCCGCCCTACCAGCGACCGCCATTGTCCAAGGATTACCTGTTGGGGAAAACCGACGTTGAGCGTCTGTATCTGCGGCCACTCGAATATTACGGCGAACACGATATCACGCTGCGCCTTGGGCAAAAAGTGACCGGGGTGGATGCTGTAAACAAGACCGTGCAGGTCGCAGGCGAAGAGATATCATACGACCATCTGGCCCTGACAACGGGGGCAATCCCGCATCGTCTGCCTGCCGCAATCGGAGGTGATTTGAAGGGGCTACATGTGGTGCGCACATTGGCCGACGTGGATCAGATGGAACCGGAGTTTCAGGCAGGACGGAATGTTCTGATCGTTGGCGGCGGCTATATCGGTCTGGAAGCTGCTGCTGTGGCGGCGCGCAAAGGGCTGAACGTAACGCTGGTTGAAATGGCGGACCGTATTCTTCAGCGGGTCGCCGCCCGCGAGACTTCGGATTTCGTTCGCGCGACCCATGAAAAGGAAGGTGTTACCATTCGCGAAGGCGTGGGCCTGAAGCAATTGAATGGTGACGGGACCGTGCAATCGGCAACACTTAGCGACGGTTCAGAATTGCCGGTCGATTTTGTGATTGTCGGGGTTGGCGTCGCGCCGGCCACGGAAGTTGCCCAAATGGCTGGTCTGACGCTGGACAATGGGATTTGCACCAATGAGCTTGGGCAAACTTCGGACCCGTCGATTTGGTCAGCCGGCGACTGTGCGTCTTTCCCTT
>JAHRVD010000239.1 GCA_019090845.1 Marinosulfonomonas sp. | reverse complement strand
TATCCATCAACGCCCCATAAACATCCGACAGGTAGCGCATCCGACCTGAAAACCGGCCTGTGACGGGCAGGGCTGGCAAGCCTAGCAAAATCCGTACACATGTGTGCATAACACGGTGAATTTTCAAAGGAGATTGCCGGTGTCCGCACAGACGAAATTACCAGAGACCAAACAGGGCGTGCTGGCGCCGCTGATTAAAAACATGCGTATTCCAGTGATCGTTGCGCCGATGTTTCAGATATCTGGGCCGGATATGGTAATTGCTTCCTGCCGCGCCGGAGCGATTGGTAGTTTTCCGGCAGCGGGCGCTAGAAAAATTGAAGATCTGGACGAATGGTGCGATCGAATTTCGCGCGAGACCAAAGATGCTGCACCCTGGGCGCTGAACTTGCTGACCCATCCAAGTTATATTCGGCATGATGAGGAGTTGGAGGTTATCTCTCGTCACCGCCCGCCTCTGGTAATTACCGCGCTGGGCTCCCCCAAAGTTGTAATTGAGGCGGTGCATGAATATGGCGGACTGGTTTTCGCGGATGTTGCACGCCCCAGACATGCCAAGAAAGCACTGGCTGCCGGTGTTGATGGTCTGGTTTTGTTGTGTGCAGGCGCTGGCGGGCATACGGGCACCTACAGCCCGTTTGCTTTTGTAGATGAAGTGCGTGAGTTCTGGGACGGCCCGATCGTTCTGTCGGGGGCGATATCCAATGCTCGCAACATATTGGCAGCAGAGGCTTTGGGAGCTGACTTTGCATATATGGGCACACGCTTTCTGGCGGCCAAAGAAAGCCTTGGTGTGCCGCGGCGCAAAGATATGGTGGTCGAGGCCTGCATGGAAGACATCATTGCCAGTGCCGGCATTTCCGGTGTTTTGGGAAATTGGTTCCGCCAAAGTCTAGAGGCCGCCGGGGTGACGGATGAAGATCTGCGCGCCACGCGCAAGATGAATATGTCGGCCCCGGAAAAATCCAAGCCGTGGAAAGATATATGGGGCGCGGGACATGGGGTAAGTTCGGTAACGTCGATCCAAAGCGTAGCCGAGATCATCGAAAACCTGCGCCACGATTATATCAATTTGGGTGGGAAATTCCAAAAATCCTGATCGGATCTGAGGGTGCTCTTTAGCGAACCGTCAAACAAAAAAACGGCGGGCAATTTATGCCCGCCGCGATATTTTTGTTTATTCGCAGATCCTAGGGATAGCTGGCGAAATCAATCTTGGAATAGATTTCCTGGTCCAGAAGCTTTGCGTAGGCGTCCGTGTCGTAGCCGATTGGCTCCAACAAAGCTGTCCACTTGTTGACCAATTCCAGATACTTCTCGATCAGTGGCTCTGGGTTAGCAATGCCATGTTTGGTTTTTGCGATCTTGGCAACTTCTGCAAGGTCGTTCGTGCGAAACGAAACCATATCCGCCAGAAAAGCGGGATCGGGTTCATGCACCGTCAGGCCCAACGCGCTGGATTCCACAAGCACAGTTTGGTCATCATCGTAATAGTTTCTCTCTGCGATTGCCAAAGCTTGCGGGATATTGGCCATAACCTGGCTACGCTGTTCGGCGGACAATCCCTTCCAGAATGCCGGGCTGGCGGCAAAGATCGAACCAGAGTGGTAGGTGCCCAGCGGCAGTTTTGTCAAATGTTTGGTCACTTCGAGAAGGCTGTGACCTTTTAGTGCTCCGATCGGCTGAATGGCGGCCGAAACGATGCCGTGGCTTAGCGCATCATACATTTCACTTGATGGCACGTTAACCGGAGACGCGCCCACATGGGTTGCCCAGCGGTCCCACGCACTGCCCGCAGTCCGGATTTTTACACCCTTCATGTCGTCGACGGATGTGATTGGGTCGGACGTCAAAAGCACATAAGGAGCAGTAGAAATACCGGTCAAAAGAACGATGCCGGCTTTTTCGAACTCAGCTTTGCAGGGATCGCAATTCATCATTGCGAATTCGGTAGATGCAGCAGCCATAACAAAGTGGTTGTCACCAAGCAGTGCCATGTCAGCAACTAACTGAGCATAAGGCAGCTCTGCCGGGAAGTAGGTAAAGGCCAGAAGTCCTATTGAAGCAACGCCGTCACGCAGACCCGACAGGGTTGGTTTCGCGCCCAAGAGTGCGCCACCGCTGAAGTATTTAAAGTCAAATGCGTCCGGGAATTCCTTTTCGGTCAACTCGGCATAGGCGATGTGGGCCCGCGATGTTGCGTGCTTGGGCGACGTCCAGGTGCTAAGCGTTACGCGATCTTCAGCGCTCGCTGGCAGGCTGGCGGCCAAGAACGCCGCGGCCGCAGTTGCGACCAGTGTTTTGTAGAAAGTCATGTGTTTCCTCCATTTGGTTTTTGTTCCCATGCCATTTTTGGGCACAGGGGGTTAGTCATCCGGGCGGGCCGGATATGGTCGTGCGCCGGTGGACCCAGCGGCGTTATTGGCCCAGTTCCGGCAGGAACAGGACGATTTCGGGAAAAGCGATCATAAGCGCCAGTACGAACAAGTCGGCTACCAGAAACCATATGACGCCTTTGAATATCATGCTTATGGGTATCGCATCCCCGACGATGCCCTTGATAACAAAGACGTTCAACCCCACAGGTGGTGTAATTAGTGCCATTTCAACAAGCTTTGTGACCAACAGTCCAAACCAGATCAGGCTGATACCGCTTGCCTCAAAGATCGGCAGCAGGATTGGCAATGTCAGCAGCATTATGCCCAGCGGATCAAGAATCATACCGAGCAAAAGAAAAATCAAAGCTGTTCCGATCACCAGAATCAGATAGCTGGCCCCAAAATCGATGACCGTAGCGGACATCGCTGCGGGGACACCGCTGATGGCCAGAAAACGTGTAAACAGGTTTGCCCCGACGGCGATGATAAAGATCGCCGCAGTCGTTTTGGCGGTATCTACCAGTGCAATGCGCGTGACGTTCCAGTTCAGTTTGCCGTTGGCGGCGCCAATTACGAATGACATGGCAGCGCCGGCTGCGCCCGCCTCGGTTGGCGTGAATATCCCTGCAAACAGCCCACCAAAAACGCCTATGATTAGCAATATGACCGGCCAGGTTTCCGTAAGCGCCATAAACCGATCCCGGTTGGTGATTTTTTCTTCAACCGGAGGGGCCAGTTTGGGATTGATCGAGCAACGGATCAGGATCACTATCGTATAGCCTAGCATGGTCAGAATGCCGGGTATGATGCCGCCAAGGAACAGCTTGCTGATACCAACCTCGGCAAAGATGCCGTAAAGGATCAGAATGATGCTGGGCGGAATAAGAGAGCCCATGGTGCCCGCCGCTGCGACGACAGATGCGCTAAGACCGGGGTCATATTTCCGCTGCAACATTTCGGGCACCGCGATCCGGCCCATTGCGGCAGCACATGCCAGACTGGAACCCGCGGCTGCGGAAAAAAGTGCCGCACCGAATATGCTGGCAATCGCCAGACCACCCGGAAGGAACGACAGCCAGGCTCGTGCGGCCTTGAATATCCCTTTCGTCAGATCTGTCTGGTAACAGACATATCCCATCAGAAGGAACATCGGGATTGAGCTTAGCGTCCAATGCGCAGCAAAATCATAAGGAACCGCTGTCAGCAGGCCCCAGGCAGCAGTGCCGCCAAGCATGAACCAAAATCCGACAAAAGACACTAACCCAAGCGAAACCGCGATTGGGACCCGCAGTAAAACGAGAATGATAACAACGACGATGCCGGTCAGGCCTGTTTGAAAAAACGACATCAGATACCTTCCTCGGTCGGGATATGGTGGGGGTCAGATTTCATGTGTTCATCCGTAAACGGGCGCCGAAGCAATTTGAGCAAAAGGACCACGGTCAGTGTTCCGCAACCGATTGGCAGAAAGAAGCGACCCGGCCAAATCGTGACGTTCACGAGGCCCATGGTGTATTCGCCCATCTCATATTTTTCCATCGCGTCGATCCCGGACTGAATTGTCAGCAGTCCAAAATAGACAGTCGAAAGAAGCAACGACACCAAATCAAGCGACATTTTTCCGCCTTTTGGCAGGACCGCGTGGATCAGATCGACATCGATGTGTTCATTCTTGGTTTCCACAAAGGCCAGCGGCAAGAATACCAGCCCGACCATGTAATAAAATGAAACCAGATCAACCGTCATCGGCATCGGCTCTGCGATGAACTGACTTAGTATTACATCCAGTGTCACATGAAGCATCATCACCGCTGCCAGAGCAATTGCGATGGCCATGAGCACCTGGGATATTCGGTCGGTAAGATTGACTAGAAACTGCATCTGATACGCCTCCCCATTTATTCTTATAGGCCCTTAAACTCGGGGGCCCTTTTTTCCAGAAATGCTTGTGCACCCTCGCCGTGGTCCTGGCTTTTGATCACCTGGCCCTGCATCGCCACTTCTGCGTCAAGAAATGTCTCTAACGATGGTGACTGGGCGGCGCGCAGCATCCGTTTTGCTGCTCCAAATGCAAATGTAGGGCCTTTGGCCACATCCTGAGCATAGTCCACAGCTGCGGCGTCAAGCGCATCATCTGCATGGACATGCGCGCAAATTCCAAGGTCATGTGCTTCTTTGCCGTCCAGTATTCGGGCGGTAAAGTTCAGATCAGCGGTACGCTGACGGCCGATTAGATTGTTCAGGAAATAAGCGGCGCCACCATCCGGGGCCAGCCCGATCTTCTTGAACACCAGCCCGAATTTTGCCTTTTCAGACGCATGGATCACGTCACAGGCCAGCGCGATGCTAAGCCCAATGCCGACAGCCGGGCCGCGCACGGCGCAAATAACCGGCTTTTCAACATTGTGGATCGCAAGGATCATCTGATGGGCCCGCATCAGCCGCATCTTGTCACCAAGTATGTCGTCTTTGCCCATTGTTGTGATGTCAGCCCCGGCGCAGAACGCGCGGCCTTCGGCACGCAACAGAACGGCGCGAACATCACGATCAAACTGGATGTCGCGGAATGCATCCACCAGTTCCAGCCGCATGCCCAATGTCAGGGCGTTCAGCTTGTCCGGTCGATTCAGGGTGACGGTCGCCAGACCGTTTTCCTTATGGACGGTGATTTCGTCGGTCATGTGCCCCTCCTCCCAAAGTTGGCATTAGACAATTTTCCTTAGTCGCGGAAGATCGCACCTGCAATGGCATTCTTATGAATTTGTGTTGTCCCGCCGGTAATAGTCAGCATTCTAACGTCCCGAACCATCCGTTCCAATGGCAAGGACCCAAAATATCCGTAACCACCGAACATCTGCAAAGCGTCGTGGGTGACTTTTTGGGCCATCTCTGTGGCTTGCAGCTTGGCAATCGAACTAAGCGTTGGATCCGGTTTGCCCTGGTCGATCATCAGCAGGGCGTTATAGCAAAGCGCGCGGGCTGCTTCGATCTGGATGCGCATATCCGCCATCATCCATTGCAGGCCCTGCATTTCAGACAGTGATTTCCCAAACTGACGCCGGGTTTTCATATAGTCCCGTGCCTCGTCAAACGCGCCTTCGGCTACGCCAAGCGCCAAAACCCCCATGCCGACCCGCGTCGCGTTGTAGACGCCAAGAGGTTTGACAAACCCACTGGAATTTTCGGCAACACCTTGGGTGACCACGTGATCGGCAGGAACAAACACATCGTCAAAGTGGATTTCACATTCGTTACAGCCGCGTGCGCCCATCTTTTGTTCGAGGATGTGAACCTGAACGCCGGGGCTGTCACGCTTGACCAAAACAGTGCCAATTCCGCGCGCGCCCTTACTGTCGCAAAACCGTGCATAGACCAGCAAATAGTCGGCCCGGTCACCGAAAGTGGTGAAAATCTTGCCGCCGTTCAAAATAAACCCATCGCCATCGGGCCGCAGTCTGGTGGTGACTGCGGTCGCATCAGAACCGGCCTGCGGTTCCGTCCAGGAGATGGCGCATTCGATCTCGCCCTTGGCAAAGCGTGGCAGAAATTTTTGCTTCAACTCTTCGGTTCCGCAAGTCGCAATTATCCGTGGCGAAACGTTTTGGTCATGCACAAGCAGCGCTGTATTGAAATCAACTTTGGCGATCTCTTCAACCACCAGATAGATATCCACTAGCGATGCGCCGCCGCCGCCGTATTCCTCGGGCATGGCCATGCCAAGATACCCCAGCTCGGACAAGCGGTGATGGTTTTCATCCGGATAAATACCCTCGGCGTCCCAACGGGCTGCTTTGGCTTTGAACTCTCCCTGCGCCAGTTTGCGCGCGGCATCCTGAAG
>JAHRVD010000238.1 GCA_019090845.1 Marinosulfonomonas sp. | reverse complement strand
TAAAGCCCTTGTTGGGCTTTGGTGGTGGATTTGATGTGCCATTCGATCATTTCCATCCCAAGGGCCATTGCGACCTGACGGGCAAGTTCGGTTTTGCCAGTCCCCGGTTCGCCTTTGACCAGCAGCGGGCGTTCCAGTGTGACGGCAGCATTTACAGCAACGGTCAGGTCTTCGGTTGCCACATAGGCATCGGTTCCGGTAAATTTCATGGTCAATATCGGCCTTTCGAGCATCTTTGTTCACGCTTTACTAAAGACTGGTGCACAAACCATCAAGACAGGTTGATCAGCTAGTGACATCTATTCGCGCTTGGGCTACATCCACGCCGATAGGGGTTCCGAATGTCAGTGACCAGTGTGTTGTCGCACTTCGGAAAACAAAAGGGATTGAATATGAAGGCCGAAGTGTTTCTGCCAGATGATTACCGCCCGGCCGAAGACGAAGCGTTCATGAATGAACGCCAGATCGAGTATTTTCGCCGCAAACTGACAGACTGGCGCAGCGAGTTGCTTGATGGCAGCAAGCAAACCATCGAAAGCCTTCAGGACGGCACGCGCAATATTCCGGACGTGTCAGACCGCGCCTCTGAAGAAACCGACCGTTCGCTGGAACTTCGCACAAGGGATCGCCAGCGCAAACTGGTGTCCAAAATTGATGCCGCCCTGCGCCGGGTTGATGAGGGCGAGTTTGGCTATTGCGTTGTGACCGGTGATCCGATTTCGCTCAAACGGCTGGATGCGCGCCCGATTGCCACGATGAGCCTTGAGGCTCAGGAACGCCACGAGCGGCGCGAAAAGGTGCATCGGGAAGACTGATGAGTAAGCACAGATACATTGATTTTAAACACACCGGGTCGCAGCGTCCCGGTGTTTTTGTTTGTGCGGGGCGGCAATGCTGATCGGGCAACAGGTGACGATTGTCGGGGCTGGTATTGGCGGTCTGGGCTGTGCGCTGGCACTGGCGCAGCGGGGTGCTAAGGTTCGGGTGCTGGAACAGGCCGATGAACTGGGCGAAGTGGGTGCTGGTTTGCAGATCAGCCCGAACGGCGTGGCCGTGCTGGATGCACTTGGGCTGGGCAAACAATTGCGCGCAGCGGGTGTGTCGATGACGGACATCCGCCTGCTGGATTGCACCCACGGCGCGCCGGTTTTGCGGATGAATCTTGCAAAATACAGTGCTGATCGGGCCTATCTGGCACTGCACCGGGCTGATTTGCTAAAAATACTGGAACAGGGCGCACGCGACGCCGGTGTTGCGATTGAAACCGGTATGGCCGTCACGGGTGTTGATGGGAATGGCGCAGGAATCAGGCTGGATGTGGCCGGGCGCGCGGGGCAGAGCGCGCCACTGGTGATTGGTGCGGACGGTTTGCATTCGGTTCTGCGTGCGCATCTGAACCCGTCGGGCGCTCCGTTTTTCACCGGGCAGGTTGCATGGCGTGCTTTGGTGGCCGGGCCGCAGGGGGGCATGCCGGATAGTTGCGTGCGTCTTTACATGGGACCGGGCAAACATCTGGTAACCTACCCGCTGCGCGGCGGTGCGCTGACCAATATCGTGGCCGTTCAGGAACGCGACGAATGGGCCGAAGAAAGCTGGTCGGCCAAGGGGAACCCGGCTGTGTTGCAGACTGTGTTCAGAGATTTCTGCCCCGAGGTTCGCGATTTGCTGGCGCGGGTGAAAGAGGTGAGCCTGTGGGGCTTGTTTCGTCACAAGGTCGCGCCAAACTGGACCGGGCCGGGATGTGCGCTGATCGGTGACGCGGCGCATCCGACGCTGCCGTTTTTGGCGCAGGGGGCCAATCTGGCGCTGGAAGACGCCTGGGTGCTGGCCGATTGTCTGGCGTCAATGGAGCAGGGCGCGGCGCTAAAGGAATATCAATTGCGCCGCAAAGGGCGCGCCACAAAAGTAATTGCTGCCGCCAATGCCAATGCGCGGAATTATCATTTGCGCAACCCGGCCTTGCGTATTGGGGCGCATATGATTTTACGCGCCGCCAGTAATCTGGCACCGCGCCGTGTGTTGCGGCAATTTGACTGGATCTATGGTCACGACGTGACCCACAGTTGATCTGGCGTTAACTTGCCGCATCTAATGCATTGATAATAGGCGAGAAATCCGCAGCCTTCAGCGACGCGCCGCCAACCAACGCCCCATCCACATTGGACACGCCAAATATTTCCGCCGCATTGCCGGCCTTCACCGAGCCGCCATATAGAAGGCGGGTCGAGCGGCCAACGCCCGCACCCAGACGCTTTTCCAGTTGCATCCGGATGAAATCATGCACTTCACCGATCTGCTCAAGCGTTGCCACCTTGCCGGTGCCAATGGCCCAGACCGGTTCGTATGCCACCACAAGATTTGCGCCTGTTGCCAAATCGGGCACTGAGCCAGCCAGTTGCCCGGCGATAATTTCCAGCGTGTTGGCGGCTTCGCGCTCGGCCAGCGTTTCGCCAACGCAGATCACCACCTTTAGCCCGGCCGCGATTGCCGCGCGGGCCTTGACGTTTACGTTGTCGTCGGTTTCGCCGTGATCGGCGCGCCGCTCTGAATGGCCAAGGATCACAAAGCTTGCCCCGGCATCGGCCAGCATTTGGCCCGAGATGTCGCCCGTATGCGCGCCCGCCTGCTCGTGGTGGCAATCCTGCCCGCCGGTCAGGATTGAGCGTTCCGCAGTCAGACTGCTCATCGCTGCTAACAAGGTTGCGGGCGGACAGATCAGAATATCGTATTTGGGTTTTGGGTGGGCGTCCAACAATTCGCGGACCTCATCTAACATTTCGCCGGTCCCGTTCATCTTCCAGTTTCCGGCGATCAGTTTCTTGCGAAAATCCATTCCAATATTCCCAATTACAATTCGTTCAGGGCCCGCACGGCCCAGTCCCTCGCCAATTCGTCATCGTCCAGCGCCGCCTCGGGCATGGTCCAGTATCCCATCACCTTACCGCTGTCGGCCCCGAACTGCACGGCGCCTGCAGCGGCCATGTTGGCGGCAAATGCGCCCTTGGCTTTTAGATACAGGGTGCTGGCGCTGTCGAGAATGGAAAATACCTGACCGTCACAATAGATCGTCAGCCCGCCCATCATTTTGCGATGGGTGATCGTGCCAAGTGGCGCAAACAGGTCCTGAATATAGATGATGTCGTCACTGCTTATGCTCATGATATTCGTTTTGCCTTTTTTGAGCGCTTTTGCGCAGCGGATTTAAGCGCGGGAACCATCGAAAGCCGCGCCCAGTGCATGGCTTCGTCGCTGTCTTCCAAAGCCGAATCGGGCAGGGCCATCAAGCCGTTGATCTGGCGTGGGCCGGTTTTGGTATCATAGCTGAAGGCGTGAGAACCGGCGTCCTGATAGACCTGCGCCAACGCAGTATCGGCCTTCATGAACAGCGCATCACCAAAAATCACCGCAAACATCGCTTCGTCACAATAAAGCGCCGTGCCGCCAAACAAACGGCCAGTGCGGATCGGCCCTATATCGGTAAATAAGTCCAGGACATGATCCAGAAAGCCGGGATCACTGGCCATCAGCTTTCGGCGAATTTAATTGATTCGCCACACCCACAGGCATCGACCACATTCGGATTTCGAAACTTGAACCCGCTTTCCAGCAGCGATGTTTCATAGTGGATCTCGGTTCCAAACAGGAACATCTGCGCCATCGGGGCGATCATCACCCGCGCGTCGCCCTGTTCAACCACTTCGTCATGGGGATCAACCTCGCTGACATAGTCCATTGTGTATTCCATGCCCGCGCAGCCGCCTTTTTTGACGCCAATCCGCAACCCCATATGGTCATCCGACTGCATCAGTTTTGCGATCTGCACAGCCGCAGCATCTGTCATCGTGACAGCTTGTTTTCCGGGAATGGCGAACATTTCAGTGTTCCTTTCGCGCGTGCTGACCTTAACTTAGGGCCAGTGAGCGTTCATCTCAAGCACTGGCGTAAACGCCCAGTGCAACAAACAACCCGCCGGTCTACATAAAGCCCAGTTCAAGACGGGCCTCGTCAGACATCATGTCCATGCCCCAGGGTGGCTCCCAGATCAGGACCACATCAACCTGTTTCACGCCGGGCAGGGGTTCGACGGCGTCAGCGACCCAGCCGGGCATTTCACCGGCCACCGGGCAACCGGGCGCAGTCAGCGACATAATCACGCGAACCTCGTTTTCAGCGTTGATATCAATGGTATAGATCAACCCGAGATCATAGATATTTACCGGGATCTCCGGGTCATAAACAGACCGGCAGGCCGCAACAACGCTTTCATAAAGCGCGTGATCGGTGCTTGAGGGCTGGATCAAAGGGGCGCCCTCGATCGGGTTTGGTTCGACAGTCATGAAGGCCTCGCGTTATATCTGACCAAATATATAGGGTTTAGCTTTGGAAAGGTCCAGATTGCAGTTGCCTCTGCGCGTTATTGGCGCGGGTGCGGGCAATCAAACAAGTTTTGCAACTTTGCACTCAACCGCCTATGGGGGGGCAATGAGCACCAGATTTGAATTTTCCCTTGATGCCAGCGATGGCAAGGCCCGCACGGGTGTGATCTCGACGCAGCGCGGGGCGATCCGCACGCCTGCTTTCATGCCGGTGGGAACGGCAGCCACCGTCAAGGCGATGCTGCCCGAAAACGTGGCTGCAACTGGCGCGGATATTTTGCTGGGAAATACCTATCATCTTATGCTTCGTCCAACGGCCGAGCGGATTTCCAATTTGGGCGGTTTGCACAAATTCATGAACTGGCAGCGGCCCATTTTGACGGATTCGGGCGGCTTTCAGGTGATGAGTCTGGCCTCGCTGCGCAAACTGACCGAAGACGGCGTGCGCTTCAAATCCCATATCGACGGCTCTGACCACATGCTTAGCCCAGAACGCAGCATGGAAATCCAGCGCCTGCTGGGCTCTGATATTGTGATGTGTTTTGACGAATGCACGCCCTATCCGGCGGATGAGAAAGTGGCGTTGGAAAGCATGCGTATGTCGATGCGTTGGGCGGCGCGCTCACGCGAAGCGTTTGGCGATCGTCCCGGGCACGCGCTGTTTGGCATTCAGCAGGGCAGCGTTTTTGCCGATCAGCGGGCCGAAAGTGCGGCCAAACTGATCGAAATTGGCTTTGACGGCTATGCGCTGGGTGGCCTTGCGGTTGGCGAAGGGCAGGCGGCGATGTTTGATGTGCTGGATTTTGCGCCCGATATGCTGCCGGCTGACCGGCCGCGCTATCTGATGGGGGTGGGCAAGCCCGACGATATCGTCGGCGCTGTGGCGCGCGGCGTTGACATGATGGATTGCGTGCTACCGTCGCGGTCCGGTCGCACCGGGCAGGTGTTTACCCGCCGCGGCGCGCTTAACATTAAGAACGCCCGGCATCAAAACGATCCGCGCCCGTTAGATGAAAACTGTACCTGTCCGGCCTGCTCCAACTATAGCCGCGCCTATTTGCACCATGTTTTTCGCAGCCATGAAATTATCAGCTCGATGCTGCTGAC
>JAHRVD010000237.1 GCA_019090845.1 Marinosulfonomonas sp. | reverse complement strand
GTGTTGGACACGAATGCCGAAGCCACCACCACAAAGCCCATCAGCGCGCCAATGGCCAGCATCGGGCGCGCCTCGGCGTTGCGTTCGGCCAATTGGGTGAACCAGTCAAGCCCGCCGGTGCGCACCAATGCGCCCATGACGATGAACATGGCGCCAATCGTCCATGGTGCCGGGTTAGCCAGCACTGCAAGGGCGTTTTCGTAGGGCAGCACGCCAAGAACCAGCATCAGCGCGACGCCGGAAATTGCCACCACTTCAGTCGGATAGCTTTCGCGCACGAACAGGATGAACATGATCGCAACAACGCACAGCGTCAGGATCGCCTGACCTGATTGGGATATTGGGATTAATGCGTTCATGTTCTGACCTGCCTGTCAGGGCTCATCATCGCCCGAAGGCGAAGCTGGTTCAAGCGCGCCGTTGCCTTGGCGCGGCTGGACAAGAAACAAACCGGCAAAAATCAGCGCCAGCGCGATCCATATCCATGTCGAATAGACCTCGCTTAGCAACAGCATCGCCCAACCGATGCCAAAGGCCGTGACCAGATAGGACGTCTGGGCCGCAAAGACCGAACCTGCTCGCCCGACCAGCCAAACATAGGTCGTATAGGCGAAGGCATTGATTACCGAGGATGCGATCAACGCCTTGTCAGGTATGTTCAGCGGGAAATGTGGGCTGATCCACTGTCCCGACAGGATCGCCAGTGGTGCGGCGACAATCGCCCCTACAATCGACGCCCCCAGCAGCACCTGAATTGGATCACAACCGAATGTGCCCCATTTGGCCACGACGTTGCCTTCCAGCCCGTAACAAAGTGGGGCAACCAATGCGAGCGGAACAAAGGCGACCATAGCGCGCTCTGGCAGGCTTTCGGGCGGGCCGATCAGCAGCAACACACCAATCAGGCCAAGCCCCAACCCGGCCAGACGGGGAACGGCGAACCGATCATTGCCCATTGCCAGCGCAATCGGGAACGCAAATATCGGCATCAGCGACAATAAGATAGAAATCACCCCGGCAGGAAGATAGCGGGCAGCCTCATAGGACGATGAATTGGGCAGCAGGGTGCCGATTGCCGCGATAAGAATATACAGGCGCAACTGCGGCCAGCCCAGCGGCAGGCCCTTACCGCGCAGCGCCGTCACCGCCCCAAGCAGTACCGCACCGATCAAAAACTGCCAGAAAATCAGCCCAAACGCACGATACCCCCCCGAGACCGCGATTTTAGCAAATGGCCCGGTGATGCCCCAACCCGCACCAAGCAGCACCAGCACACCAACCAGCCAGAGCCGGCCTGTCACGGCGTGGCAGACTGCAAAAGCCCGCCGTCGCGGAACATCGAGATTTTGGTGGCTTTGCCGGTGCGATCATCGGTTTCGACATAAATGCCCGACAGGGTTGCCGGACCAACAGCCGGGGAAAACCGGCCCTTGACCATACCGGTTACAAAACGGCGCATGGGCTCGGTTTTCTCCATCCCGATCACCGAATTATAATCACCGCACATGCCTGCGTCACTTTGATAAGCCGTGCCGCCGGGCAGGATCATCGCGTCCGCCGTGGGCACATGGGTATGGGTGCCAACAACAACGCTGGCCCGCCCATCACAGAAATGGCCCATGCCCATCTTTTCGCTGGTCGCCTCGCAGTGGATATCCAGCAGGCTGGCATTGACCATCCCGCCAAGTGGATGCGCGCGCAACACCTGATCGGCGGCCGAAAACGGATCCGAAAACGGGCGTTTCATGAACACTTGCCCAAGAACCTGTGCCACCAGAATTTTGCGCCCGCCCGGCACCGAAAACACCCGCGAGCCTTTGCCCGGCGCGGTTTTGGCATAATTGATCGGGCGGATAATTCTGGGCTCGGTTTCGATGAACTGGTGCATATCACGCTGATCGAACGCATGATCGCCAAGCGTCAGGCAATCAACACCTGCGTCAAGCAACGCTTTGGCATGCGCCCCGGTCAGCCCGGCGCCATTGCTGGCGTTTTCGCCGTTCACAATTACAAAATCGAGCCGCCAGTTGGTGCGAAGCCGCGCCACGCGTTCAATTATCGCCGCCCGGCCAGCGCGGCCAACGACATCACCAAGATAGAGAATTTTCATGGCCCCGGCCTAATCTGCGCGGGCGGCGGTGGCAAGTGGTCTGGTTGCAACGGGCGGATTTCAAAACACCCGCACGCCCTGCTCTGTCACGACGGCATCAAGGCGCTGATCGGTTGGTTCGCTTGGCAAAGGATCGCTTTGCTGCGCTGCATAGGCAAACCCCACCGTGTGAAGTGGTCCGCTGGCGCGCAGGATCTGCAAGCTACGGTCATAAAACCCACCGCCATACCCCAGCCGGGTGCCAGCCAGATCAAACGCCACCAAAGGAAGAATTATAACCTGCGGCACCAGAACCGGCGCCCCAACCGGGATCATCGCGCCAAATGCGCCCTTTTCCATCGCACAGCCGGGCGTCCACTGGTGAAATTCCAGGGCCTGTTCGGCCCCAGTAACGACCGGCACGCAGACCGGCCCGGACTCTGCCAGTTCTCTCATCGCTTGCAGCGGATCAACCTCGGTTCGGATTGCCATATATCCGGCAACGATTTTTCCCGGCATCGGGGCCAAATGAGCCAGCAAATGATCGACCGCCGCGCGGTTCTTACCGGCATCCTGAGCCAGTTTTCGTCTGGCATAAGCCTGCTTGCGGGCGGTTTCCTTAAGCGTGGCTGTGTCATCCATCGTCTAAAACAACCAGATCGCGGCCAGCCCGAGAAAGGCAAAAAAGCCAACGATATCAGTGACCGTCGTCACAAAGGCGCCAGAGGCAAGCGCCGGATCCACCCCCAACCGTTCCAGAAAAACCGGGATGCCAACGCCAGCAAGCGCGGCCACCGCAAGGTTCAGAACCATTGCCACACCGATCACCACGCCCAGCATCGGAAGGCCAAACCAGACCACGCCGACAACCCCCATCACGACCGCAAATATCAGCCCGTTGACGATGCCCACGTAAACCTCGCGTCGCAATACCCGCCACACGTTGGCCCCGGTCAGGTCGCGCGTGGCGATGGCGCGCACCGCGACGGTCAGGCTTTGCGTGCCCGCATTGCCCCCCATCGAGGCCACGATCGGCATCAGAACCGCCAGCGCGACGAACTGGGCGATGGTGTCTGCAAATTGCGAAATGACCATCGAGGCCAGCACCGCCGTAACCAAATTGACAGCAAGCCACGGAAAGCGCTGTTTGGTGGTTTCCAGCACCTTATCGGACAGGCGGCCTTCGCCGACACCGGCCAGCCGCAGCAAATCTTCTTCGTGTTCTTCGTCCAAAATCCCCATCGCGTCATCAATGGTGACAACGCCAACCAGACGATTGTTTTCATCGACCACCGGGGC
>JAHRVD010000236.1 GCA_019090845.1 Marinosulfonomonas sp. | reverse complement strand
GAGGGTGTGAGGGAAATAAGTCCTTGGCCATCCGTGGTTCCGTCTCTTGCTGGACTCACCTTGCACCGAACTTGGTTAACACTTGATGAACAACAATTCAGGTTGCTGACCCACCAATTGTCAGCCCGCCGATCAGCACTGTTGGCTGACCAACGCCAACCGGCACCCATTGCCCGGCCTTGCCGCAATTCCCAATGCCCGGATCAAGCGCCATGTCGTTGCCAATTCCGCGAATTTGGCGCAACGCCGTCGCCCCATCGCCGATCAGCGTCGCCCCCTTTACCGGCGCACCGATCTTGCCGTTTTCGACAAGATAAGCCTCGGTGCAGCTGAAAACGAACTTGCCCGACGTGGTGTCGACTTGCCCGCCGCCAAAGCCAACGGCGTAAATCCCATTTTTCATATCGGCCACGATATCGCCCGGGTCACTATCACCACCCAGCATATACGTATTGGTCATCCGCGGCATCGGCGCATGCGCATAGCTTTCGCGCCGCCCGTTGCCCGTCGGGGCCACCCCCATAAGCCGGGCGTTCTGGCGGTCTTGCATATATTTCACCAGCACGCCGTCCTCAATCAGCACGTTTTTGCCCGAAGCCGTGCCCTCGTCATCAACCGACAACGACCCGCGCCGATCCGGGATTGTGCCATCATCCAGCACCGTCACCCCCTTGGCGGCAATCTGCTGGCCCATCATCCCGGCAAATACGGATGTCTTCTTGCGGTTTGCGTCGCCTTCCAGCCCATGCCCGATTGCCTCATGCAGCAAAATACCCGGCCAGCCGGGGCCAAGCGCCACATCCATCATCCCGGCCGGTGCCGGGACCGCCTGCAAGTTAACCAACGCGATGCGCAGTGCCTCGCGGGTTGCCGTTTGCCAATGGGCCGGATCAATCAGCCCGCTCAGGGCATACCGCCCGCCCGCGCCGTGGCCACCACTTTCGCGCCGCCCGTTTTCTTGGACAATGACGGACACATTGACCCGAGTCATCGGGCGCACATCGCGCACCAGCGTGTCTTCGGGGCGCAGAATCTCGACCTCTTGCAGCGATGCCGCAATCGTTGCCGAGACTTGAACGACGCGGGAATCAAGTGCGCGCGCGAAATCGTCGATCTGGCGCAATGTGTCGATTTTGACGGGAAATGTCGCGTCCGCCATCGGGTCGGCATCACTATATAGCCGCTGATTGGTCGCAGCAGGTGCATCCGCCAGCGCGCCACCACCATCACCGACCGCAAGACGGGCCGTCTGAACCGCACGTTTTAGCGAGCTTTCGGATATCTCGGTTGAATGGGCGTATCCGGCAGTTTCGCCGCATACGGCACGCAGCCCGAACCCTTCGGAGGCATCATAACTGGCGGTTTTTACCCGGCCATCGTCATATACCAACACCTCAGAGCGGCGCCGCTCTAAAAAAAGCTCGCCATCATCAGCACCGGCCACGGCCTCGCGCAGCAAGGATAGGGCGCGATTGCGATCAAGCGCCGTTTCAAAGGGGCGAAAATGGTCTGAAGTCATAAAATCTCGGCTCCTGAAGGCAAAATCACCAAAAGCGGCCGTTTGCCGCAAGGGATTTGCTTGTTTACACGCTTCTAATATGGTTTCACACGCCAAAGACACAACGGGATTCCATGAAGAAAATGGAACGCCCTAATTCGCGGCAGCCAAGGCCGTAAGCCGAACAGGAAGTGAAAATGCGCTTTACCACCATTCTTTCGGGCCTTCTGGCCGCATTTTGGGCAATGATCGCGGCGAGTGCTGCGATGGCACAGGAGGGGCTGGAAATCGTTGGTAAGCCCATCGACAAGTTGATGGGGTTTCAGCCGGCAGTTACCGAGGTTGCCCGCGAGCAACAGTGGCTGGACCAACTGGTGCTGATCATCATCACTGTGATTGTGGTTTTCGTGACCGGGTTGCTGATTTTTATCATGTTGCGTTTTAACCAGCGGGCCAATCCAACCCCTGCAAGGTTCACCCATAACACTCCGATAGAAATTATTTGGACTTTGGTGCCAATCCTGACATTGGTTTTTATCGGTGCTTTTTCCCTGCCGGTTCTGTTCAATCAACAGGAAATTCCCGAGGCGGATGTCACCATTAAGGTCACCGGTTACCAATGGTATTGGGGCTATGAATATGTCGATAACGAGTTTGGTTTCGACAGCCTGATGTTGCAGCGCGATGAGCTGGAAGACTACGGGTATACGCAGGCAGAATATCTGCTGGCGACTGATAACGCCGTTGTTGTGCCGGTTGGTAAAACGGTTGTTATGCAGGTAACTGGCGCGGATGTGATACACAGCTGGGCAATGCCTTCTTTTGGCGTGAAGCAAGACGGTGTACCCGGTCGGATCGCCGAACTTTGGTTCAATGTAGAACGAGAAGGCATCTATTTCGGCCAATGTTCGGAACTATGCGGCAAAGATCACACCTATATGCCGATCACCGTCAAGGCGGTCAGTCAGGAAGCCTATGACAAATGGCTAAAAGGCGCGATCGAGGAATTCGCCGGAACGCCAAGCGCGCTTACCCTTGCGGCCAATAACTGATCGAATGGGGCGCCAAACCGCCGCCCCGGGACAGCACGGATTGAAATATGACTGACACCAGCGTCATTGACCACGGACCCGAGGCGAGCTTTGGCGACTATGTCGCCTTGCTCAAGCCGCGTGTGATGTCGCTTGTGGTTTTTACGGCCCTTGTTGGCCTGTTGGTCGCGCCCGGTGGCGTGCATCCGCTGGTTGGGTTTACGGCTGTGCTTTTCATAGCTCTTGGGGGCGGTGCCTCTGGGGCGCTGAATATGTGGTATGACGCCGATATCGACCGGCTAATGACTCGCACCCAAAACCGTCCAATACCTGCGGGCAGGGTAACCGAGGGCGAGGCATTTGCATTCGGCATGGCCCTGTCGGGCATAGCCGTTGTGATGCTGGCGCTTGCAACCAACCTGTTTGCCGCCGGTCTGCTGGCCTTCACGATTTTCTTCTATGTTGTGGTCTACACCATGTGGCTAAAGCGCTGGACACCTCAGAATATCGTTATTGGTGGTGCAGCCGGGGCGTTTCCACCGATGATCGGCTGGGCGGCTGTTACCGGGGGCGTTTCTGTAGAAAGCATCCTGATGTTTTGCCTGATCTTTGTCTGGACCCCGCCGCATTTCTGGTCGCTGGCGCTGTTCATGAAAGAAGATTATTCCCGCGCCGGTGTGCCGATGCTGACGGTAACCCACGGGCGCGCTAAGACGCGCAAACATATTCTGGCTTACACGATCCTTCTTATTCCGGTTTCACTGGGGTTGGGGCTGACATCTGTCGGGGGGCCGGTCTATCTGGCGGCGGCAGTGGCGATGAACCTTTGGTTCCTGAAAGGCGCATTCACAATTTTGCGCCGGGACGAAGACGCGGCCATAGCTGACGATTATGCAACCGAGCGCACCTTTTTCCGTTTCTCGCTGGTTTATCTGTTCCTGCATTTTGGCGCTCTTCTGGTTGAAGCATCGCTGCGCAGCTTCGGATTGGGGGGCTGGTAATGGCGATCAACCAGGAACATGAAATCCACCGGCGCCGGTTTGGCCGCAATCTGGGGCTGGGGCTGGTGCTGGCCGGTTTTGTGGCTTTGGTGTTTGGCCTGACTGTAGTGAAAGTCAAACGGCTCGACCCGGAAATTACCGCGCAGGAAGTTGTGCGATGAGCATGTCGGGAAAAAACAAAACTCTGGCGCAGACGATTGGCGTTGTGGTGACTATGGGCGCGCTGGCATGGGCCTCGGTTCCGTTTTACAACTGGTTTTGCTCGGTCACCGGATTTGGCGGCACAACAAGCATTGCCGAGGCTGGCTCTGACGAAATCCTTGAGCAGACCATCAAAATCCGTTTTGATGCCTCGCTTGAACGCCACATGCCATGGACCTTCAAACCTTTGCAGCGCGAGATAGAAATTCGTATCGGCGAAACCGGGTTGGCATTCTATGAAGCCTATAACCCGACCGACCGTGTCGTGGCTGGCAGCGCCAGTTACAATGTCGCCCCCTATCAGGCGGGCGGATTTTTTACAAAAATCGACTGTTTTTGCTTTGAGCAGCAGGTTCTGCAACCCGGCGAGCGTGTGATGATGCCGGTGACATTCTATGTTGACCCGGAAATGACCCGCGACCGGGACGCAAAATTTGTCAAACACATCACGCTATCCTACACATTTCACGAAACCGATCTGCCTGCGGAGTATGCCAATCTGACGGCTACCTCCGCTGGCGGGTCCAACTAAGCCCGGAACGAGGCATCATATGGCGCACGAAAAAGACCACGACTATCACATCCTAAAGCCCTCGATCTGGCCACTGCTTGGTGCATTGTCAGGCATAACGATGTTCAGCGGGGCCGTCTTGTGGTTCCACGACATCACCCCATTCCTGTTCCTTATCGGCTTTGCTGGCGTCTTGTATGTTATGTATGCATGGTGGGCAGAGGTCGTAGACGAGGCGATAATAGGTGATCACACACCAGTTGTGGCGATCGGCCTGCGCTACGGTGTCATCCTGTTTATCATGTCAGAAGTCATGTTCTTTGTTGCGTGGTTCTGGAGCTTCTTTAAACACGCCATGTATCCAATGACCGAAGGGTCGCCGATGATAGACGGTGTGTGGCCGCCGGTGGGTATCGAAACCTTTGATCCATGGCACTTGCCGCTGATCAACACATTGATCCTGCTGTGTTCCGGTGCTGCCGCTACTTGGGCGCACCATGCACTGGCACATGAAAATAACCGCAAAGACCTTGTGAACGGGCTGATACTTGCGATCATTCTGGGCGCATTTTT
Source organism: Marinosulfonomonas sp. (assembly GCA_019090845.1). GTDB lineage: Bacteria > Pseudomonadota > Alphaproteobacteria > Rhodobacterales > Rhodobacteraceae > NORP110. Next base: position 3,078 of record JAHRVD010000236.1, on the reverse strand, counting down.
CACATTTTTCCAAGCCTATGAATACAGCCACGCAGCCTTTGGGTTTTCCGGCAATATTTATGGCGCAAACTTTTTCATGGCGACAGGATTTCACGGTTTTCATGTTCTTGTCGGCACAATCTTTCTAGCCATCTGCCTGATCCGGGCGCTCAAAGGGCATTTCACTCAGGAACAGCATATCGGCTTCGAGGCCGCCGCCTGGTATTGGCACTTTGTCGACGTTGTCTGGCTGTTCCTGTTTGCGGCTGTCTACGTCTGGGGCGGCTGACGCGATTTTTCGGCGAAAAATCGGGTTTGAACCCCTCGGCCAAGACACATATTAAACACTGTAAAAGGCGCGGGATTGTCCGCGCCTTTTCACATTGAGGATCAGCAATGACCCGGCAAATGATCGTTCCTTTGTTGTTTGGAATTCTCGGCGCGGCCATACTGATCTGGCTCGGGTCTTGGCAAATGCAACGGTTGGGCTGGAAGCAGGACGTGCTGGCGAAGATCGAGGCGCGGATCGGCGCAACGCCGGCGAGCCAACTGGCAGAATTCCCTGATCCCGAAGGCCATCTTTATCTACCGCTCCAGCTGGCTGGTAAGATAGAGCAACCCGAGCTGCATGTTCTCGTTAGCCGCAAGCAGATTGGCGCGGGCTATCGGATCATCGTGCCCTTTGAGGTTGCAGGACGGCGTATTCTGCTGGACCGTGGTTTTGTGCGCGCCGCCGACAAGGATGCGTCCCGGCGCAAAACCGTGATAACCGTTACCGGCAATCTGCTCTGGCCCGATGATCGCACCAATTCGACGCCCCAAAACGACGAGGCAAAGAATATCTGGTTTGCCCGGGATCTGGATGCGATGGCGGATGTTTTGCAAACCGAACCGGTGTTGCTGGTCGCAAAGTCCAATACCGGCGACTCAATAGAGCCACTGCCCGTGCAAACCAGCTTAATCCCCAATGACCACCTTCAATATGCAATCACGTGGTTTTTGCTGGCTATTGTCTGGTTGGGGATGACAGGCTTTCTGCTGTGGCGTATCAAACGCCGGACCGCCTGAAACAGGACCAAAACATGCGTTATATATCCACCCGCGGGCAGGCCCCGGCACTGACATTCGAACAGGCGATGCTGACCGGCCTTGCACGCGACGGCGGGCTTTATGTTCCCGAGACGATCCCGCAAATGGCTTCGGCCGACATATCGGCACTTGCCGGGCTAAGTTATGAAGATGTGGCCTATCGCGTTATGCGCCCCTTCGTGGGCACCTGTTTTGGCGACAGTGAATTTCAGGACATTATCGCGCGCGCCTACAGCGGCTTTAATCACGACGCCCGCGCGCCGCTGGTGCAGTTGGGGGCAAACCATTTCCTGCTGGAATTGTTCCACGGGCCAACGCTGGCGTTTAAAGACTTTGCCATGCAACTTATCGGCCAGCTGTTTCAGGCCGCATTGGCGCGCCGGGGCGAGCGGGTCACGATTGTTGGGGCCACTTCGGGGGATACGGGCTCGGCGGCAATCGAGGCGTTTCGCGGGTTGGACAACGTCGATGTGTTTATCTTGTACCCGCATGGTCGCGTCAGCGAAGTGCAGCGCCGCCAGATGACGACACCGGTGGAATCCAACGTGCACGCAATGGCAATGGACGGTGATTTCGATGATTGTCAGGCCAAGCTGAAAGACATGTTTAACGATTTCACCTTTCGCGACGAGGTGCGGCTGGCGGGTGTAAACTCGATCAATTGGGCGCGGGTGCTGGCGCAGGTGGTGTATTATTTCACCGCTGCCGTGTCCTTGGGAGCGCCGCATCGCCCGGTCAGTTTCACAATTCCGACCGGAAATTTCGGTGACATTTTTGCCGGGTATATTGCCCGCCGCATGGGGCTGCCGATTGAAAAACTGGTGATAGCCACCAACCAGAACGACATTTTGCATCGCACGATGTTGAGCGGGCAATATCGCACATCCGGCGTGACGCCATCAATCAGCCCGTCGATGGATATTCAAGTGTCGTCCAATTTTGAACGTGTCCTGTTTGACGCCTATGACCGGGATGGCAATGCCATCGGGCAACTGATGGACGAACTGAAGTCAGGTGGCTTCGCGATTAGTCAGGGGGCGATGGAATTCCTGCGAGAACAGTTCACTTCGGGCCGGGTTTCTGAAGAGCAAACCAGCGCCACGATCCGCGCGGTCCACGCCCAATCCGGTGAAATCCTGTGCCCACATTCCGCCGTCGGTGTTACCGTGGCACAAGACCATCTGGGGCCAACACCAATGGTTACACTGGCCACAGCACATCCGGCAAAATTCCCGGATGCGGTCGAGGCGGCCACGTCGATCCGCCCGGGTTTGCCCGAAGCAATGGCCGATCTGTTCGATCGCCCCGAACGCGTCAGCCGTGTCGCAAACGACCTTGGCGAGCTGGAAGAATTCATCAAGAATCGGATCAGAACTTGAGCACTGAAATACACACGCTTTCCAATGGTTTGCGGATCGTAACGGAACATATGCCCGGCCTGCAGTCGGCCTCGATTGGTATCTGGGTGTCGGCGGGCGGGCGCCATGAGCGGCTGGAACAAAACGGTATCGCGCATTTTCTTGAACATATGGCGTTCAAGGGAACCAAGCGGCGAACTGCGTTGCAAATTGCCGAGGCGATCGAGGACGTGGGCGGATATATCAATGCCTACACCAGCAAAGAACTGACAGCATATTATGCCCGCGTGCTGGCCGCAGATGTGCCACTGGCGATGGACGTGATTGGCGATATCGTCCTGAATGGTGCCTTTGATCCGGGCGAAATCGAGGTCGAGCGCGGGGTGATCCTGCAGGAAATTGGTCAGGCACTGGACACCCCGGATGATGTGATTTTTGACTGGCTGCAAGAAGCCGCGTTTCCCGCACAAGCGCTTGGGCGCACGATACTTGGGCCGGCTGAACGGGTGTCTGGTTTTAGACGCGATGACCTTTCGGGCTTTGTGGGCCAGCATTATGGCCCAGAACGGATGATCCTGTCGGCGGCCGGTGGGGTCGACCACGCAACCATTGTTCGCGCGGCCGAGAAAATATTTGGGCATTTAACACCGGG
>JAHRVD010000235.1 GCA_019090845.1 Marinosulfonomonas sp. | reverse complement strand
TGGCTGCCAAACAGGCAGTGGCTCAGGCTGGGTTGGAATTCTCAGGTGATCTTGCGCGCAGCAGTGGTGTGGTGCTGGGCACTGCCGGTGGCGGCGTAATTACCGGGGACGAAAATTACCGCAGCGTCTACGCAGAGGGTAAAAACCGGGTGCATCCCTTTGTTGTGCCCAAGTTGATGAACAACGCCGCTGCAAGTCATGTGTCGATGGAATATAACCTGCAAGGCCCGTCCTTCACTGTCGCGACAGCCTGTGCCAGTTCAAATCATGCAATGGGGCAGGCGTTCAGTCTGGTGCGCTCGGGCATGGCCACCACGATGCTGACCGGCGGATCCGAAGCGATGTTGTGTTTTGGCGGAATAAAGGCGTGGGAAGGGCTGCGGGTTATGTCAAAAGACGCCTGCCGCCCGTTTTCTGCGGACCGTGACGGAATGGTGCAGGGCGAAGGCGCGGCGGTGTTTGTATTTGAAGAATATGAACACGCGCGTGCGCGGGGCGCCGAAATTCTGTGTGAAGTCGTCGGTTTCGCGATGACATCGGATGCCGCCGATATTGTTATGCCATCCAAACACGGGGCTGCGCGCGCCATTCAGGGCGCGATGCGTGACGGCGCAATCAACCCGGCGGACGTTGGATATATCAATGCCCATGGCACCGGAACGCTTGCCAACGACAAGGTCGAATGCGCCGCCGTCGCCGATGTTTTTGGCGGGCACACGGACGCGCTGATGATGTCTTCGACCAAGTCGATGCATGGCCACTTGATCGGCGGCACCGGTGCGGTTGAACTGCTTGCCTGCATCATGGCGCTGCGCGACGGAATAATTGCACCCACCATCGGGCACCGGCAGGCCGACCCGGAATGCGCAATTGATGTTGTGGCCAATCAGGCGCGCGAAATACCGGTTAGCACGGTGCTTTCGAATGCATTCGCGTTTGGTGGGTTGAATGCGGTTTTGGCGCTCAGGAAGTTCTGATCAGGCGGTTGCCGGAAACTTCTGGCCGCCTATTTCGCCGGCTGTATCGCCGCAAACCCGCTGGTAAAGCCGCTTAAGGACAGTTTGAGATTTACCACCTGATCCGGTGCGACGACCGGCACGATGGCTATTGTCGCTGCATTTCCCTTGCGAAACGCCTCGATATCTTCGCTGCGCAGACCGACACGGGCATAACATCCCTGAACGGAACAATAGCTGAACGGATAGCGCTTGGTGTTTTTGCCGTCGACCGACATGGTAAGTTGCGCCGTTAGCAGGGTTTCAAGCGGGGTGGCGATTGTGGCCCCGGCAAGTGCTGCCTGACCTTCGGGTAACGCAAACAAAGTCATTTCGGCGACCGAATTTCCCTCTTCGTCCTTCAGAAGTTGGTAAAGTTGGCAATTTTCGGTGGCGTCATCTGATGTAAGGCACCGCACATCCCAGGCACCATGCTGCTCGCGGACATAGGCACCGTCCCGGGTTTTTTCTGCCGCAACCGGCACGCCAACTGACAGATCGCTGGTTGCGCCGGTCTGACTGGTGTCCTGAGCGTGAATGGGGTTGGCCATCAGGCTGGTGGCCAGCAGTAATAGCGGAACGGTTTTGATCAGATTTATCATTTTGATCTCTTGTTATTTCAGAAGTTGGCCGAGGGTTAACATGACTACAACGGACTGTCAGGTCGCAATTTTGTGTGGTCACGGAATTTGGCGCATTCCGGCTGACCCGAATAATTGGCGGCCAAATAGAAAAGAGGCCACAAGGGCCCCTTTTCGTTATTGTCTTCTCCCTGTCGGACTGGCCGACTTATATGGCGCGAACGCTAGGATGTTTGCTGGTCCCGGTCAACAGTGCATTGGGAAGTAAAAAAAACGACCGCGCAACACTGCGCGGCCAGTATGACAGGGAGGAAGTCAGCCCGGTTCCCAATGAATGAAAACGGGCATCAACAAGGCTGGCAGAAACAGATTAAGATTGTATTGTGGCCCGGACAAATGTGAATTCAGGAGTGCTGTTGGTGAGTGACAAGATATTTCTGGGAGGCGGCGGCGAAGGCTATGGTGATCCCCAGTCACTTTTGTTGAAATATGCAAACCGGCACGGGTTGATTGCTGGTGCAACCGGAACCGGTAAAACGGTAACACTGCAAATTCTGGCCGAAAGTTTTTCAAGTGCCGGGGTGCCGGTCTTTCTGTCGGACGTTAAGGGCGATTTGTCCGGTTTGGCTGTTGCCGGTTCGCCTGATTTCAAACTGCACGACGCCTTTAGCAGCCGGGCCGACAAGATCGGATTTTTTGAATATGCCTATCAGGCATTCCCGGTCACCTTCTGGGATTTGTTTGGCCAGCAGGGTCACCCGGTGCGCACGACTGTTGCAGAAATGGGGCCGTTGTTGCTGTCGCGTTTGCTGGAACTAAGCGACGCACAGGAAGGCGTTTTGAACATCGCTTTCCGGGTCTCTGACGAGGAAAATCTGGCACTGCTCGACCTTAAGGATCTACAGGCCTTGCTGGTCTGGGTTGGCGAAAACGGTGATGAATTGTCGTTGCGGTACGGCAATGTGTCCAAAAGTTCGGTTGGCGCGATCCAGCGTGCCTTGCTGGTGCTGGAAAATCAGGGCGGGGCACAGTTATTTGGCGAACCGGCGCTGGAACTGGGCGATATGATGCGCACTGATACAGACGGGCGCGGACGGATCAGCATTTTGGCCTCAGACAAGCTGATGGCGTCGCCGCGCCTATACGCCACCTTCCTGTTGTGGCTG
>JAHRVD010000009.1 GCA_019090845.1 Marinosulfonomonas sp. | reverse complement strand
TCAACCAGCGTGTGGGTCAAAAAGCCGGTTGGCTTGTCAACGCCGTCACCGTCAATGAACGCGGCTGCTTCGGCGCGGGCAAACTTGTCAGCGATACGACCGGCAAGCCAGCCTTCGATGTCAAATGCACTGTCATCCAGCAAACGCTGGCTGGCTTTGGGAAGGGCCGACAATTCATGCAGCGGGATAGAGATACGCTCAAGCGACGGCGTGCCGGTTTCCGCCGTGGCACCAGTTTCCGTCGCCCAGCCCGACCCGATGTCAGTGTGGTCGATCAGCACATCAAATGTTGTGGCCTCGACGTTGACGACACTGGCAACCTGACGCAGCGAAGCGGTCGATTTCAACACGCTTTTGATTGTCTCCGAGGTTTGCGGATCAACCAGATAGCCACCATCGGCAGCAACGGCTGTCGACATCGCCTTGCCTTCCAGATCCAGCCCGCGCAGCGCGTCATCGTCGCCCGAACGCACGTAGTTTTCAAACGCCTTTTGATGCGGCGCTCCGGCAGTTTCAGCGGCGGCAAGGGCTGGCCGCCCCAATGTTACAGATTTCCGATCCAGCATGGTCAGTCGCTCTTCCTGTTGTTTCAGTTTTGATTTAATGTCGCTTTGAAAGTCGTTGAGATCGCTCATGAAACCGGCCATCGCCGTCTTCACTTCGCCAGCCGGTGACAGGCCATCGGACATAGCTGTCCCGGCCCGAGCCTTCGTCTCGGTTTTGCTCATAAAACTGTCCTGTTTTTCGAGAGGTTAGATCGCTGGCTCAGTCGCGGGCCAGCATCCGGCGCGCGTCCTCAAAGACCGCTACCAATTCACGCAGATCACCTGCCGCCGGGCTATCGCCCTTGGCCCCGACCCGCGCTTCGGGAAGCATCGGAAAGGTGACCAAGGACACCTCCCAAAGTTCCAGCTCTGACAAAAGGCGTCTGCCCTTGCCATCCTTTTGCGCCTTCACCGTGCGGTAACCGATCGACAAGCCGTCAATCGCCCCCGCTTCGATCAGCGCCACAGCTTCGCGCGCTTTGGCAACATCGCCCAATAGGCGCCCCTTGACGTATAGCCCCTTGGCGTCCTCGCGCACTTCGTCCCAGACACCAATCGGTTGCGCCGGGTCGTGCTGCCACAGCATTTTGACCGACTGCCCCTTGGTCGCCAGCACCTTTAGACTGGCCCCATAAGCCCCCGCCTGAACCACATCACCGCCCTTGTCGCGCTTGCCGAAATAGGACGCATAGCCCTCGATCACGCAGCCATCGGTGACCTTGATGTCATCACCCAGCGCGCAGAATTTCCGCTCCAGCCCACTCAAAACATCACTCATCGGCTGTTCCTTCTTCATTTGACAACTTTGGCAGCCCAAGGATCGTGCGTTTCTCGGCGTCGCTTAGAAATGACGCCTCGCTGACCCGGCGCCACTGGGCGTCCCGCTCGCCTGACAGGGCCGAAACCTGATCCAGATCCGGGCGCAACTCGACCAGCTCGCCCAGATATTCGCTTAGCCAATGGGAAACGCTTGCCGCAACGCGCGTGGCCAGCGGCAACACCGTCAGCCTGTAAAACGCCCGGTTGGCTTCCTGATAGTTTGCATAAGCCGCATCCCCCGGTATCCCCAGCAACATCGGCGGCACCCCAAAGGCCAGCGCGATCTCGCGCGCCGCGGCTTCCTTGGTTTTCTGAAACTCCATGTCCGAGGGGCTGAACCCCATCGGTTTCCAGTCCAAACCGCCTTCCAGCAACATCGGTCGCCCTGCATTGCGCGCGCCCTGATGATGGCTTTCCATCTCTACCAGCAGGCGGTCATATTGATCCGGCGCCATCGAGCCTTGCCCGTCAGCGCCCTTATATACAATCGCCCCCGAAGGCCGGGCTGCGTTATCCAGCAAGGATTTTGACCAACGCGAGGCCGACGTATGCACATCCACCGCACTCGCCGCCGCCTGCATCGGAGAAAACCCATAGTGGTCATCCTGCGGGTGAAACGACTTTACATGACAGATCGGCGAAGCCCCCTCTGCCAGCGTAAAGCGATGCTTGCGCCCGCCAACCGCATATTCATAAGCAACCGGCCAGCCATCCGCACCGGGCACCAGCGACATCCGGTCCGAGCGTAGCACATGCAGCTCGCCCGGCATCCCGTCCTCGCCGCCAACGGCCTCTAGATAGCCATTGCCCGACAACAACATCTGCCCAAACAGTGCTTCAAACAATTCCGCCCGACCCTGCAACGGATTGGGCCGTGATATCAGCGCCAATACCGGATGCTCATCAAAGCGCCGCTCAGCATCCTGCAACACCAGCGGCAAAGCCGACGCCGCTTCGGCGATCAGCTTGACGGATCGGAAGCCCACAGGATTGCCCAGAAACCCGACCTTGGTCAGCGATACCGTATCGCGCGGGCTCCATGCCACACGACCCGAACCACCCCAGGCAATCACCGGACCCGTGGCCGAGGCTTTCGCCTCTGGCGCGCCACCTGCCCCACGTCGTAAAAAGTCAAATACCATCAGCCTCTCCTCATATCCCGCTCAAGGCCCCGGCAACGCCGCGCCGGTTCCAAATTCATATTTTGCAGTATTTTTCCGAACGCCCTGAATTGCCCCAAAGCCCCGATTTTTCGCAGAAAAATCGCCCCTCACCCCAAGGTGCGCACCCGTGGCCGCATCCACTTGGCGCCAGGTTCAATCATTACCTCATGCAGCGCCCAAACCAGCGCATCAACGCGGTCCGGGCTGCCTTTGCCGTCATATCCACGCGCCGTCATCCGGCACATCTGATCTTCCAGCGCGCTCAACCCGCGCAAATGCGCCACTCGTCCTTGTTCGTATAAAGCCGCAACAGGCTCGGCCCGCGCGACCTTGCCGCGCGACGCCCTCACCCCGCGATAAGACACCAGTGGATCAATCTGGCGGATAACGCTTTCCACCAAATCACCACCCTGATTGACCTCGGCCACCAGCCGGTCCGCCCCATGGCGCTCCATTGCATCCAATGCCGCCTGCGCCCAAACCAAAGGCGACGCTGCCGAAACCGATGCATCCTCTAGAACCACCGCGCGCCAATCCTGTGGCGCGCCCTCACCCCGCATGCCAACCACCACAATTCCGCATTCATCCGATCCCGCATGGCCTGTAACCGGCGGGTCAACCGCCACCACCACCCGGCTGAATTCGCCCGGCTCTTCAACCCGACAAGCCTCCAGATCGCCAGAGCGCCACAACGCGCCCTCTGCGTCTTCCAAAAGCACCCCGTCCAGTTCCTGTCGCCCCAAACGCGTGCCCGCATAGCGCGCGCGCACCTCTTCCAGAAACGAAGACGCCAGATTGGCCCGGTTCGCTTCGGTCGGCGCATGTGTCACTACGCTGGACGGGCTTGCCAAAATCCCTTTCAACACCGCCACATTGCGCGGCGTCGTCGTTACAACCACCTGCGGCGCGTCCCCCAACCGCAAAGCAAACTGCAACATATCCCAGGTGTCACCGGCCTTTTTCCACTTGGCCAGCTCATCAACCCAGGCCGCATCAAACTGTGGCCCGCGCAAACCCTCGGGCTCGCTGGCCGAAAAAATCTGCGCCGTCGCGCCGTTTGGCCACTCCAGCATTTTTCGCGTGGCGCGCCACTCGGGGCGGCGATCGGGCGGCGAACAGGCCAGTATCCCGCTTTCGCCAAAAATCATCACTTCCCGGACCTGCTCGATGGTTTCCCCCACCAGCGCCACCCGGTGCACGCGCCCCGGATCAAGCGGCAAATTGCCTTCAACCTGACGGCGCACCCACTCTGCCCCAGCCCGTGTTTTGCCGGCCCCGCGCCCGCCCATAATCACCCAAGAGCGCCAGTCCCCTTCTGGCGGCAACTGATGATCCATAGCCCAGAACTCGAATAGATAAGGGAGCGCCAAAAGCGCCCCCTCGTCCAGTTCATTCAGAAACTTCTCCTGCACTTGCAGCGGCGCGCAAGCCAGCCAGTCGGCGTCGGATCTCGCTGCGCGCGCCATCAAAGTCGATCGCGTATCCGTTAGCGATACCGGCCTGTTGGGTGATGCTTTCATCAATTTTCCGTTTCTCGTTCATCAGCGATTGCGTGGCGTTCATCAGCGCCCGTATGGTTTTTGCGTTGTCGCCTTCGCTGCCAAAATTGCCCCGTTCCACATCATTGGTCATCGCCAGAAACACATCTATTGCGCGGCCAAAATGCTCTTTCGCCTGCAACAAATCCTTGTCGCAGTCCCCGTTGTCAGTGCCGGGTGTTATCAAATTCATATGTCAAAAAT
>JAHRVD010000234.1 GCA_019090845.1 Marinosulfonomonas sp. | reverse complement strand
CAGCCGCCGGGCTGTTTGGCTATCTTGGCTATGACATGATCCGGCTGGTCGAGCATTTGCCAGACGTGAACCCCGACCCGCTTGGCCTGCCCGACGCGGTGATGCTGCGCCCTTCAGTCGTTGCGGTGCTGGATGGGGTTAAGGGCGACGTGATCCTTGTGTCGCCCGCATGGGCCAGTTCGGGCCTGTCGGCGCGCGCGGCCTATGCGCAAGCGGGCGAGCGGGTGATGGACGCGCTGCGCGATCTTGAACGCCAGCCCCGCGATGCAACCCATGATCTGGGCGCGCCCCTGCCCGATACCGAACCAACATCCAGCTTCAGTCACGATGAATATCTGGCCGCGGTCGAAAAATCCAAGGATTATATCCGCGCTGGCGACATCTTTCAGGTGGTTCCTGCGCAGCGCTGGACACAGGATTTCACCCTGCCCCCGTTTGCACTTTACCGCAGCCTGCGGCGCACCAATCCGTCGCCGTTCATGTTCTTTTTCAACTTTGGTGGCTTTCAGGTGATCGGCGCCAGCCCGGAAATTCTGGTGCGGGTCTTTGACAACGAGGTCACGATCCGCCCACTGGCCGGAACCCGGCGGCGCGGCGAAACCCCGGCCGAAGATAAGGCGCTGGAAGAGGAATTGCTGGCGGACGAAAAGGAACTGGCCGAGCATCTGATGTTGCTTGATCTGGGGCGCAACGACACCGGCAAGGTTTCCAAGATCGGCACCGTCCGCCCAACCGAAAAATTCATTATCGAACGCTACAGCCACGTGATGCACATCGTTTCAAACGTGGTGGGTGAATTGTCGGATGAGCATGACGCGCTGTCGGCACTGCTGTCGGGCCTGCCTGCGGGCACTGTGTCGGGCGCGCCCAAGGTGCGGGCAATGGAAATTATTGATGAATTGGAGCCGGTCAAACGCGGTGTTTATGGCGGCGGTGTCGGGTATTTCGCGTCCAACGGTGATATGGATATGTGCATCGCACTTCGCACGGCCGTTTTGCAGGACGAAAAACTGTATATTCAGGCCGGTGGTGGCGTGGTCTATGACAGCGATCCAGAAGCCGAGTATCAGGAAACCATGCATAAATCCAATGCGATACGGCGCGCGGCGGCAGATGCCGGGCTGTATGTGCGTTCGGGAAAAAACTAGTCAACCCGACCGAATAATCACAGGCCGAAACTGGGCAGGTCCCCTAAAAGTGGCCCCAACAGAATCTTGCCAAAGCCAGCCCTTCAAGGCCCCGTTACTTCGCCTGTAGCACCACCGAGATCGGCGCCAAAGCCACCGTATTAGCCCGGTTTCCAAGCCCCCATTCCAACAGCGCTTTGATCGTCTCGGGGCGGTTTCGGCCTACCAATATGACCCCGCCCTGCTGCCCGGCCCGAAACGCTGCGCGATCAATAAACCGTTTGATCGCCGCACCGTTTTGCCCAATGCCATCAATATCACTGAACACCAGTGCGGCTGGCACACCTTCACGCTCGGCAACCTGAATGGCTGAATTCAGGCCTCTTTTATAGGTAATCATCCCATGGCCAGAGGCGGCCAGCGCCTGGGCCACCTGCGTGGCAAGGCCGCGCCCGGCCTGAAATGCGCCCGCCGGAACATCCATCACGGCAACCGCTTCCGGGACGGCCGAAAGATAGGATAAAAATGCGACCTCGACATCAACCGGTGCTGCGCCTTCGGGCAGCGGTGTCAACACTACAACCTCATTTCCGCCGTCGCGGTAACGGCGCATCAGGTCTGGCGCGTTGGCCTTGCTGGCGTCCACCACATAGCTGACCGGAAACGGCAGCGTGGCATCCGTTGCCGCGTCGGCGTCGGCAGCATCGCTCAGCAACAGAATCGCCATCAGTGGCCGCCCTTCCGGGTTCTCAAACTCAGCCGCGAATTGTTTGATTGCCGGCGCATCAGTGACTTCGGCAGTAACTTCTGGCTGGGCCGGTTTGGCCGCACCATCTGGTGTCGCCTCACCGATACTGGGCAGCCGGTTGGTTTGCACATTGGCGGCGCGGTCGCCAATTCCGGTCACCGGCTTTAGCAACGAGCCACCATTCCCGGCAACATCTCTGGCCGGTTCATTCTCTGTCGGCGCGTCCTTTGGTGCGGCCTCCTGAACGATGACGGGCGCAGGCGTGGGTTCAGGCGCAGGGGTTGGTACAGGCAACACCTCGCGCGCCGGGCCGGCGATCGCAGATGGGCTCGCCCCCGGTGCAATTGCCGCCTCGCTGTTTGGTTTGATGGCCGTATCGGCAGCTTGGCCTGCAGGCGGCCTCAGGGCGTTTACACTGCTGTCGGTTGGCGGATTGACGATCTGGGGCTTGGAAAAATCCACAATCGGTGGGGCTTCTTTTTGCGGCGCGCGCGGGGCACCGGGTTCGCCACTTGCAACAACGGCCGAACCGGCGGCGGGTGCAACGCTACGCGTGTCAGTTGCCGGGCTGGTGACCAGATTTTGTGCCGATGCTGCGACTTTGGGCAACGCAGGTGCGCCCCCAACGCTTGGTTTACTGTCTGATTGTGGCACCAAAGAGCGGTCCGCCCCCGGTTTTATAGGCGCGCGCACCTGACCAGATGTCGGCGCAAGCGGTGAATTGCCCGCAACCGGATCTTTCAGGGACGCAACCGCATCACCGGTTTGGGGTGGTGGCGCCTGTTGAGCGGTTTCAGCACCGTCGGGCACAGAACCGACAGCCCCGGACCCCTCAGAATCAATCGCCTGCACCACAATTTCAGTATTGGTTGGGGTAGTTTGCTCTGCTTGCTCTGCAACCGACGTGTCCGGCTTGGACATTACACCGATCATATCGCCCAACTGCGCCAACAACCCAAGTCCAACGATCGAAACGACTGATGCCCAAAACACACCCGAAATAAACCCGCGCCCCAACTTTGCCTCCGTTTTTTATCTGTTTGCCGCCCTGCTCTTGACCAGCGGCCTTACCTCGACGCAAGTATACGCCGACACAAGCAAGGATTCACCTCCTTTTCATCAAGGTTTCACTTATGTTGCTGCTGATCGACAATTACGACAGTTTTACTTATAATCTGGTGCATTATCTGGGCGAACTTGGCGCAGAGATTACCGT
>JAHRVD010000233.1 GCA_019090845.1 Marinosulfonomonas sp. | reverse complement strand
TGCCGGATATCGCAGGCTGGCGCACTGGCCGCTCTGAAAGATCAGGACTATCTGGCAAGCGTGGTGGCCAAAGTCGCCGCTGCGCGTGATGGAATTGGCAGGATTGCCGCCAAAAACGGCCTGACAACCCTGCCCTCGGCAACAAATTTCGTCGCTGTTGATTGCGGCAGTGACGCAAATTTTTCCCGCGCCGTCGTGAACGGTCTGATTAAGCACGGCGTATTTGTGCGAATGCCATTTGCGCCGCCGCAGGACCGCTGCATCCGGGTGTCGGCAGGAAAACCTGATGATCTGGCTAAATTCGCCGCCGCCCTTCCCGCAGCACTGGCCGATGCGCGCGCGGGCTAAAAGCCGCATATTGTCAAACTTTCCACGACGCGCCTTGCCTGAAAAAATAAATACGGATACTGCCTTGTCGCACTTTGTTGTTAACGCCCGGAAGATCTGATCATGATCCAAAATATTACCGAGCGCCTGACGCAAAGGCAAAAGCGCCTTGACCAATATTATGGTCCGGAATTCCCAACGACAAAGGCCCGGCTGAGAGCGCAGTGGCAATTTCTGTGGAGCGATCACGCAATTCTAAGGTTTTTTTGGGCAAATCTCGCCCAAATAGCACCCGGTGTCTGGCGCTCAAACCATCCGTCGCCAGCCCGTATCAAAAAATATCGGAATATGGGTATCCGAACAATCCTGAACCTGCGGGGTGCCAATAAAAAAAGCCACTATATGTTCGAGAAAACGGCCTGCAAAGCCATGGGGGTAAACCTGATTGACGTAAGAATAAATGCCCGTAATCTTGCCCCAGGTACCACCTATCTTGAACTTCTGGATTTATTTGAGACCCTCGACAAACCGTTCCTTATCCATTGTAAATCCGGGGCAGATCGCGCCGGGCTCGTATCGGCGCTATACCTGATGCACATAGAAGGGATACCCGTGGCCCAAGCAAAAAAACAGCTTAGTATCCGCTATATCCATTTTAAGTCGCTCAGAACCGGAATTTTGGACCATATGTTAGATGCATATCAGGCCGACACAGCGGACAAGAATATTTCGATCCGCGACTGGCTGACGTCCCACTATGACCCGGATGATCTGACGCAGAAATTTGAAACCGCAAGAGGTGCGCCAGGCCGCAATGATTGACGCCAGCTTCCCCACAAAGACCCTGATCCGCTGGTATTGGCGCGGCTATGTTCGCCATGCCGTTTCTCTGATCCTGATTGCGATGTTTTTCATGATGTTAGAGGGCGGCGCGCTGGGGGCGCTCAGCTATATTATACGCCCGATGTTTGATGAAATATTCGTTGCCGGGGATCGTGGTGCGGTATTTTGGGTCGGCATTGGCGTCTTTGGGATATTCATCATGCGCGGTGTGGCCAGCTTTATTCAGCGGGTGCTGATGGCGGCTGCCGGGCGTCGCATCGCGGCTGCGTTGCAACGGGATTTACTGGACCACATGTTGACGCTGGACAGCAGCTTTTTTCAGTGGAATTCGCCCGGCACCCTGATTGAACGGGTGCGCGGTGACGCGGATGGGGCTGTTGGTGTCGTTTCCAGCACGTTCTCGGCGCTGGGGCGGGATGTTGTTGCGCTTGTCAGCCTTCTGGGGGTTGCTGTTTCGATCGACTGGCTGTGGACGTTGATTGCAATTGCCGGGACACCGGTCATCGTGCTTCCGGTTCTGGTGCTTCAAAAACTGATTAAAACGACCTCTCGTCGGGCCCGAAATGCGGCGGCGCGTATGGCAACCCGGCTTGATGAAATATTTCATGGAATAAATACGGTTAAACTGAATTCCACCGAAGCCTATGAATCCCGTCGGTTTTCCGACGAAATCAGTCATTTCGTGAAGGCTCAGTTGCGAGCCGTCGCGGCGCAGGCAGGCATTCCGGCGATGATGGATGTTGTCGCCGCAATTGGTTTTTTTGGCGTGCTGACCTATGGCGGCATTCAGATTATCGACGGCGAGAAATCCATCGGCGAGTTCATGTCGTTTTTTACCGCCATTGCACTGGTGTTTGATCCGCTGCGCAGACTTGGCGCGCTTAGTGGTGCCTGGCAAGCTGCCTTGGTTAGCCTTGAGCGGATATATGTTGTGTTGCAGCAGCGCCCCTCAATCACCTCACCGCCCGTGCCCACACCGTTGGCTGTTGCCGCCAGAGATGCCGATATACGCTTTGAGGATGTTCATTTTGCCTATGGCGGCCAACCCGTCCTAAATGGGCTTTCACTGGTGGCCGAGGCTGGAAAAACAACAGCACTTGTTGGGTCCTCTGGTGCCGGGAAAAGCACTGTTTTCAATATATTGGCGCGGCTCGTTGATGCAAACAGCGGGCAGGTTTCGGTTGGTGGCACAGATATACGCGCCCTCGATCTTAGTAGGCTTCGGGCGATGATTTCAGTTGTCACGCAGGACACTCAGCTATTTGACGAAACAATTCGCGATAACATTCTGTTGGGACAGGATGTGGACGATGTGCAGTTGCAGCAGGCGCTGAAGGCGGCCCATGTGGCCGATTTTCTGCCCAACCTCAGCGATGGCATCCAGACACCTGCCGGGCCGCGCGGCTCGGCCCTGTCGGGCGGTCAGCGCCAACGTGTGGCAATCACCCGAGCGTTGCTGCGCGACACGCCGATTCTGCTACTGGACGAAGCGACCTCGGCGCTGGATGCCAAATCCGAAGCGATCGTTCAGGGTGCACTGGAAAGCCTGTCAGAAGGGCGCACAACACTTGTGATTGCGCACCGACTGGCCACGGTGCGCAATGCCGACAAGATTGTTGTTATGGATCATGGCCGGGTCGTTGATCAGGGCACACATGACGAACTGATTGCACGCGAAGGCATCTATGCCGGGCTTTATCAGTTGCAGTTTGCTGTCAAACATTAGCGATTGTATTGGCGCGCCAGTTTTTCCGGGCTGGCGCCAAGCAGGTAGCGCACCAGCGTCCAAAGGTTCATTGCACCACGCCAAAACCATCCCTGCCCAAGGTATTTGTCGGCCCCCGTCGTGACCGTGGCTGGCAATCCCGCAAGGCAACCGCGCAACTGGCCGGCCATGGCGACATCCTCCATCAACGCAATATCTGCGTAGCCGCCTTTGTCCCGATATAGCGCAGCAGAGATCAACAATCCCTGATCGCCATAAGGCAGCCCTAGACGCGATCGCAGGTTTGCCCAACCGGCGACGATCATCGGCGCAATGCCACTTGCCCGAAATTTCAGGCGGAAATACCCGGCAGTTTGATGATTTTCGATGTGGTTGCTGACAACCCCGGCCCAACCGGCCGGCAAATGCGTATCGGCGTGCAAAAACAGCATCCAGTCACCTTTGGCTGCAGCTGCCCCTCTTTGCAACTGACCGCCGCGCCCGGCCAGCCCGGTAACCACTTGGGCCCCCACATCACCGGCCATCAACACCGTAGCATCGCCAGACCCGCCGTCTGACACAATCAAGTCTCGGACCAGCCCGGCATCCAGCCCTTCGATCAGACTGGCCAGTGTATCGGGCAGATCGCTGGCCGAATTCAGGGCCGGAATGACAATCGACAACGGCGCTGGCATTGTGTTCTTTCGCTTCTCGGGGGGCGGCCTATAATCGCCGCGAACCACAAGGACATGGCATATGAATGGCGAGCAGGCAACGGACCGGATCGTGTTTGCAATCACCGGCACGGATCGCGTGAAATTTCTGCAAGGGCTGATTACCAACGACATCAACACCCTGTCGGGCGGGTTAGTCTATAGCGCGATGCTGACACCACAGGGAAAGTATCTGGCGGATTTCTTTCTTGTCGATGCGGGCGACAGTATTTGGCTGGACGTGCAGGATGGGTTGGCCCCGGGCCTGTTACAGCGCCTGAACATGTATAAGCTACGGGCGGATGTAACGATCACACAAAACGATATGAACGTTCTGCGCGGAATTGGCCCGACACCACCGGGCGCCTTTCCCGACCCGCGCCACGCCGCCCTTGGCTGGCGCAGATACAGCCCCGATACCGGCGCAGCCGGGCAAATCGACTGGGACGCAATCCGCGTTGCCCACTGCATTCCGGAAAGTGGGATAGAGCTGATCCCAAATGAAACCTACATTCTTGAAGCCGGGTTTGAACGATTGTCAGGCGTCGATTTCAAAAAGGGCTGTTACGTCGGTCAGGAAGTGACGGCACGGATGAAACACAAGACCGAGTTGCGAAAGGGTCTGGCACTTGTGAAAGTTGCCGGGTCCGCGCCAGCCGGAACACCAATTCTGGCTGCCGGAAAACCCGTGGGCACTTTGTTCACCCAATCGGGCAGCCAGGCCATCGCCTTTTTGCGGTTTGAGCGGGCCGGATCGGATATGTCGGCGGGCGCGGCATCCGTCAGCATCCAATAAGACGGTGGTATAACGCCACTTCAGGCGCGTTCAGAATATTCCATCGTCTCGGTATTAACCACGATATCTTCGTCCTGCCCGACAAACGGCGGCACCATAACTTTGATTCCATTGTCCAGAATCGCCGGTTTGAAGCTGTTGGCAGCGGTCTGCCCCTTCACCACGGGTTCGGTTTCCACAACCTTGCAGGTCACCTTTTGCGGCAATGCAGCACTCAGAGCTTCGTCCTCATGGTATTCGATTTTGATGGTCATCCCTTCCTGCAAAAAAGGGCGACGGTCGCCCAGAATTTCCGCCGGAAGCTCAATCTGATCGAAGGTTTCATTGTCCATGAACACCAGCATTCCACTGCTTTCATAAAGGAATTGCTGGTCCCTCTGGTCCAGCCGGACCTGCTCAACCTTGTCCGCTGACCGGAATCTTTCGTTCAATTTTGAGCCGTTACGAAGGTTGCGAAGCTCTACTTGCGCAAACGCACCGCCCTTTCCGGGCTTGACGTGATCGACCTTAACAGCGGCCCAAAGGCCTTTGTCATGCTCCAGAATATTTCCGGGGCGAATTTCGTTTCCGTTAATTTTGGGCATGTGGCAAAACCATGGCAAAAGATTGAAGAAATTGTGATGCGACCTATATCTGTGTGGTGCCCCCCTGGCAAGACAACTAGATCATGTGTTGACGCAGCACGAGCTATGCACTCTCTGCATATGTGATATTCCGAAAAGGGATACCCGAATCACTTAGAACATGTCATAAGAAACGCCACGCCGGAAAGTGCAAGAGCAAGAATAAGGATTACGAATGGCTGATTTCATCGACAGCACCGCATTCAACTATGAGCAAGGCCAACGCGCGCGCAAACTGTTTGCCGCGGTCGTTTTGGCGGCATTGGACGATGCAATTGCCGATGACAAGAAATATGGCAACGGACCCGAGCAGATCGCTCGTTGGGCCCGCTCTCGTGATGGGCGCGAAGTTTTGTCATGCGCTGGAATTGACCCAAACGAACGCGTTGTTTCGGGCCTGATGGAGTTTGTATCCAAGGGTGTGCGCACCTCGGTTGCACTGTCGCGCGAAGAAAGCGAACGCCGCAACGCAGCATTGCAGGCGGAAGCCGCGTAAGACCGATGCCGCACAAACTGAGGCGGCACAGGCTGACATAGTCAAGATTACAGGAACGCGTCCTTCGGGGCGCGTTTTTTGTTGCGCCGCACCAACCGCGCTGCAAACCAAATCGCATAAGCCCCCCCTTTTCCATTTCGTCACACACGCGTATGCCGGGATAAGGGCGACGAGAGGCACAATGACCAAAGCGATCATGATACAGGGCGCCGGATCGAACGTGGGGAAATCCATTATCGTGGCCGGTTTAGCGCGGGTGTTTTCCCGGCGCGGCCTATCGGTTGCTCCGTTCAAGCCACAAAATATGTCCAACAACGCCGCCGTCACCATGGATGGTGGTGAAATTGGCCGAGCGCAGGCTTTGCAGGCACGCGCTGCCGGTCTTGATGCAATTGTTGATATGAACCCGGTATTGCTGAAACCCGAAACCGACACGGGCGCGCAAGTCATCGTGCAGGGCCAGCGCTTTGGCACGATAAAAGCGCGCGATTATGGCCGCTACAAACAGCAACTATTACCCAAAGTCCTGCAAAGCTTCCACCGTTTGGCCGCCAGACATGACCTTATTCTTGTCGAAGGTGCCGGCAGCCCCGCCGAGATCAACCTGCGCGATGGTGACATCGCCAACATGGGCTTTGCACAGGCCGCCGATATACCCGTAATTCTGGTCGGCGACATCGACCGTGGCGGCGTGATTGCACAGATGGTCGGCACATTTTCAGTGTTGAACATCCCCGACCGAAAACGGATAAATTCATTTATTATCAACAAGTTTCGCGGTGATCCGGCGCTATTTGATGCTGGCGTACAGGCCATTGTCGAACGCTGCGGGTGGGCCCCACTTGGTGTATTGCCCTGGTTCGCAGATGCGTGGAAATTGCCAGCAGAAGATGTGATGGACATCACCGGCACATCCGATGGGTCATGGAAAATCGCCGTGCCCCGGCTGAACCGCATTGCCAATTTTGATGATCTGGACCCCCTGTCCAATGAGCCGGGCATCCATGTCGATCTGATCGAGCCCGGCCGTGCCCTGCCCGGCGACGCCGATCTGGTTCTGATCCCCGGAACCAAGAATACGATCGCGGATCTGGCCGACTTTCGCGCCAACGGATGGGACATTGATCTGGCCGCGCATCTGCGTCGCGGCGGCCATGTGCTGGGGATTTGTGGCGGCTTCCAGATGCTTGGGCATGTCATTTCTGACCCGGATGGAATTGAGGGACACCCAGCAACCGTTCCCGGCCTTGGGTTGCTGGACGTTGAAACGCTGATGCAGGAAGAAAAGCAACTGGGGCTGGTCAAAGCCACATTCGGGCCGTCAAAAACAGCGCTTTCGGGCTATGAAATTCACATGGGCGAAACCACCGGGCCAGATTGTGAGCGGGGCTGGTTGCAAATTGACGGCCATCCTGCCGGCGCAGCATCTGGCGACGGGAAAGTGCGCGGATGCTACCTGCACGGGCTGTTCACCTCTGATAGATTTCGCCAAGTCTTTTTGCAGCAGCTTGGGCATGAAAGCTCTGCAATCGGCTATGAGGACAGTATCGACGCGACGCTGAATGCGCTGGCCGATCATCTGGAAATGCATTTGGATATTGATGCCTTACTGGCGCAGGCAGGCGAGATTGTGCCCGCTTAGTCGAATTCTTTCAGCGACAGGGTATGTTCAATTTCGCGCCGCACCATGCGCCGCACGTTGCGGGTGATACGCTCGCCCATTTTTCCCTGCAACTCTTCGCGCACAACCTCGGCGACGACCCGGCGCAAGATGTCTTCATCGACAAAAACATCGTCTTCGTTGTCCACCAACTGCGCTGCGACACGCCCGGCTTCAGGGTCCGGCGCCTTGGGTTTGGGCGCGGCACTGGTCGGGTCGTCATTCACAGCGGCTTCTTCGACGGTCTTTTCGGTGACATTCAATCCTGCCGAGGCTGCAGGTCTGCCAGGAAAATGTGTGAACACCGCCACGTCCGCAAGCTGCAAAGGTGTCTCGCTCGCAGGTTCTTTGTCTTTGCGTGGCTGAATGAAATGGGTATTGTCGACAACTTCAAAAATATGACGCCCAGGCCCCTGCCCGGTCTCGGGCTCGCTGCCGTCGGGTTCCCAATCGTTGCCGCTTTGGTCAACCGCGACTTCGAGTTCCGCAATTCGCATTTCCAGCGTCGTTGAGATTGGATTTTGATTACCTAACGGCGGCAAGGCATCGGTTTCATCGGCCTCTTGCAAATCGGCGGGATTACCCGCGGACAGATTGGATGGGTCGGTTGCGTCATTCTCCGGCTTTGCATCTGGCACAATAAAACCAGTCAGTTCCAAAGGGGGGGGCGATTCAAGCGGGGGCTGCACGATTACCGGAAATTCGGGCACAGAAAATTCGGGCGGCGAAATGTCGTCGGGGCCCTGGACCCGATGCGCAGGGGTCAGGATGAAGCGGTCGTCATCAGGCATGGCCCCCTCCTTATTGCCGTCCTCGTTTTTTGAAACAAGGCGGCGAATTGAAGATAGGACATCCTGCATCTCAAGATTTGTCATCGAATCCGACATTGCGAGTCACCTATTCCCCACGGCTAAGATCGTAGCGGCCCGCCTGCAGGCACACAACAGATAGTGAAAAGTATCAGAATTTTCCCAGACTTTTGAGCACACGATCAAGTTTTTCGCCCTGTGGGCTGACGTTGAATGCGGGGGCCGATTTTACCGTGTTGTAATACGCAACCGGATCATAGGTGGCCACGCCCAGCTTTAGGTGGTTGGCCGTAAGCAGCCCCATCGAACTTAAAACGCGGTAGACAGCCACATAACGATCCGATTCGGCCGACACTTTGTTTGCTTCGGCATCAAGTAGTTCCTGCTCGGCGTTGAGCACATCAAGTGTGGTGCGTGCGCCAAGCGATGCCTCTTCGCGAACACCGCGAAAGGCAACGCGGGCGGCGCGAATTTGCTGGTCTGTGGCCTGAACGGCGGCCTCCGCGACAACCAGTGACGCCCAAGCATTGCCGACTTCCTGATCCACACCAAGCCGGGTCAGGTGCAATCCGGCCTTTGATGCGTCACGCATCGCGGCCGCCTTGCGTGCCGAGGATGCCAGCCCGCCGCCCTGATATATCGGGCCCGAAAGAGTTACGCCCACGCTTTGGGTTTCATTCCCGCCCTCTACCAAAGAAGCGCGCGCATCGGCCCTGAGCGAGGGTTTCATCCCCGCCATTGCCAGCGCGATATTCAGCTCGGCCAAGGTGACCGACCGCTGCGCCTGCAACACGTCCGGGTGGCGCGAACGGGCCATCGAGCGGGCAGATTGAAGCGATGATGCGGTTGCAGGCGGCGTTGGCCGGGGCGCCAAAGCGCCCGGGTATGCACCGGTTGCAGCGCGGTAGGATTCGCGCGAACGGGCCAAGTTCCCCTGTGCCGCAGCCCGCAGGCTGCGCGCCGAAGCAAGACGCGCCTCGGCAATGGCCACATCGGTGCGGGTAATTTCACCCACATCAAAACGGTCTTTGGCGGCGCGCAATTCCTGTGTGATCAGCCGCACGTTATTGTCGCGCAAACCCACAATTGCCCCGTCCCGCTGCACCGAGGTATACGCGACCACTGCGCCCAGTAGCACTTGTTGCTCAACGCCGATCAACGCCTCGCGCAGCGCGAGCACATTTTCCTTGGCCACATCTTTGCGCAATCTGGAGCGTCCAAAATCATAAAGCAGCAAGCTGGCCGTCAAATCCACGTTTGCGGTGGTTGTGCGTGTTATCGAAGAATAGTTTGCCCCGACAACATAACCAATGACCGGCCGAAGCAGCGCAACGGTTGCCGCAACATCTTCATCGGCGGCACGCAGCAGCGCGCGATTTTGGTGCAAAAGCCCTGATTGATTGTACGCCTGAACCAGCGCGTCACCCAGCGTTTCAGCCCGCGCTCCGGCGCTGGAAATCAATGTGGCAGCGATCACAGCGATCGCGAATTTGGCAGCTCTCATTTATTCTTCCAACTTTGATACTTCGGCGAGGCGACAGATTCGCGCCTAGCCCAACCTAAACCTAAAAAGTAAATTCGTCCTGTTTTTCAAAACCTTTGACAACAGGGGCCGTCGCATTGAACGAAAACCGCCAATTGACCTTGCCGCCAGCTTTATATCCAATTTTGCAGATCCCAAGCCCGCCATTCATGAATATGACGCCAATTCGCCCGCCATCTTTTAGCTGTTCCAACAGGGATGGTGGGATTTGTTCAGCGCCGCCTTGCAGAACAATCACATCGTAAGGGCCATGTTTGGCGGCCCCATCAGTCGGATTACCGCCAATAACGGCTACATTATCGGCACCGTTTTCAACCAGCAGGCGCTGCGCATCCTCTGCCTGGTCGGGCAATTCAACTGCGATCACTGCCTCGGCGAGGCGCGCAATAACCGCGCTGGAATATCCCAGACCGCAGCCCAGATCTAGAACCAGTTCGTTGGGCTGGATATTCAGCCCATCGAGCATTTTTCCCAGCGTGCGCGGCTCAAGAACGACCCGTCCACCGCCCAGATCCAGGTTTTCACCTGCATAGGCAGCTTCCCGCAATTGATCGGGCACAAACGCCTCGCGAGGGATGGTCAGCATTGCCTCGATGATGGGAAATTTGGTCACATCCGACGGGCGGACCTGCGTGTCGACCATGATGGTTCTTCGGGCGGCAAAATCAGCCATTAGAGCGACTCATTGATTGGGAATCTTCGCTGCTGTTTTGACACAGAAAAAATGATGCGGCAACAACGCCCAATCGATTAGCGAACCGGTTGCGCGGTCCAGATGCATGGTATAGACCGCGCAGGGCTTCGGCGAGTTGGCGGAGTGGTTACGCAGCGGATTGCAAATCCGTGTACACCGGTTCGATTCCGGTACTCG
>JAHRVD010000232.1 GCA_019090845.1 Marinosulfonomonas sp. | reverse complement strand
GCTTGCCCATTTGCGCGCGCTTTTTCGGATCATCTATCAGGGCGGAAATTTTTTCCGCGAAATCAATAGGATCGTTAGCTTTTGCATAGAGCGACGCATCCCCCGCCGATGCCCGGCCTTCCTTCAGATCAAACTGAACGACTGGTATTTCAAGGGTCATATATTCCATAACCTTATTCATCGTCGAGATATCGTTCATCTGGTTTTTGGGATCAGGGCTGACACCGATATCGGCGCTGTTAAGAACGTTCAGCAGGTCATCGCCAAAAAGTGGGCCAGTAAAGGTGAAATACTTGTCCAGCCCGCGCGATGCCACGTCGGATTTGACATCCGCAAGCTGCGGTCCAAAACCAACGATCAGAAAATGCACATCCTGATGGCCAATAACCCTGACCAGATGATCGGCTGCCTCAACCAGCAAATCCATCCCTTCCTGCTGTCCGATCACGCCAACGTAACCGATGTTTGTAGTGGCCAGTTTGCGAAGCTCGGGGTCAGGCGGTGCTATGTGGAATTTGTCAATCTGTGGCGCCGAACGAACAACAAAGACGTCCTCGGGTTTCATTTTTCCACGATCAACAGCAATTTGACGAAAGCTCTGGTTGGTCGCCAAGGACACACTCGCGCTGGCAAAGGCAAACCTCTCCAGCATCAGCATAAGGCTAAAGAACAGGCCCTTTTTGCCAAATTTGGCCTCGAACAATTCGGGACAAACATCATGGTGATCAAAAATATAGCGCACACCGTTCAACCGATATCGCAGCCCCAGCAGGAACAGCAGATCAGGCGGATTACAGCCCTGAATGACGTCAAACCCGCGCTCGGCGCGAACCTTCCGGGCCAGCCGGAACATGTGCCACAGCGCACCGCCCCATTCCCGGGTATAGGCGAGGGCCCCGGAATGCGCCTCGGGGGGTTCTGGATAGCGGTAAATATGGACGCCGTCGATTTCTTCGTAAAGCTTGTCCCAGCCGCGTCCGGTCGGGCAAATGACACTGACTTTATAGCCGTTTGCGCGCAGCGACGTTGCTTCCAGCCAAACACGCCTGTCCAAGGGAACTGGCAGGTTTTCGACGATAATCAGGATACTGCGGGTTGATCTGTCTGTCATTTTCCGCGTCACTATTCCATACAACTTGGGGCCGTTGATAGCCCAGAGGGGCAAATGAGCAAGCACATTCCCTGAATTCTGTCACTACCCGTTGGTGGCGTTGCGCAGGCGTGAACAATATCGTCGATCCCATCGATATGTTGTTGAAATATGACTTTGGCGATCAGGATTTCGCAATTTGTTGCTTGCCCGCTGGCAGACTGTAAATTGCACCTGCTTTCGGTATTGTAAAAGAATTGATTGCGCGGAATTGTGACGAAACGTCTCCGGATTGCAGGATAAGTTGAACAACTTGTTGGGCTTTCCCAAAGGTCGGTCCGGGCGCGGTTGCTTGGTATGACTACTTGTGGCAACCGGTATTAATGAAAGGCAGGCACAGTGTTTCGATCAGCCTTACTGATCCTGTCCGGAAATACCGTATTTTTTCTGCTGATCCTGATCCGCAACCTTGTGATTGCGCGCCTTATCAGTGTCGAGGATTATGGTGTGGCGGCGACTTTTGCCATCAGCATGGCAATTGTCGAAATGATGTCGGATCTGGGCCTGCAACAGCTGATAATTCAGGACCGGGACGGAAATGACCCCAAGTTGCAATCGGCGTTGCAGGGGTTCCATTTGCTTCGCGCTTGCATTGGTGCGTTCGTGTTGTTTTTTCTGGCCCACCCGATTGCCCGGTTCCTGAATATCCCCGACATCGCATGGGCCTATCAGTTGCTCGCGCTGGTTCCCTTGGCCAACGGTTTTCTTCATTTTGATATCCACCGTAAAAACCGAAAAATGGTCTATCTGCCGGTCGTCCTGACAAAAACCATGCCAGCGCTGATCTCATTGGTATTGGTTTGGCCTTTCTTCCTGTCTTACGGCGATTACCGGGTCATGCTGTTTACGATACTGGCGCAGGTTTTGCTAACGGTCCTGACATCCCATCTGGTCGCCGAGCGTCCCTATCGTTTGCGCCTCGATTGGTCGATCACACAACGCGCTATCCGGTTTGGTTGGCCTTTGCTTGCCAACGGCGCGCTATTGTTCGTCGTGTTCCACGGCGAGAAGGTGATCATCGGGCGCGAGTTGGGAATGGCGGCGCTCGCAATATTTGCAATGGGCTTTACGCTGACGCTACGGCCGACATTGGTCATGACCTCAAGCGCGCAATCATTCTTTTTGCCACAACTGTCCGCGGCCAAGGACGACCGGAATTTGTTCAGCCACCTTGCTATGTCGACGCTGCAAACCAGTTTGATAAGCGGCGCTGTTCTGGTCGTGGCGACGGTAATATTGGGTGCCCCTTTTGTGCAACTGGTGTTGGGCGATAAATACGCGGAACTGATCCCGCTGCTGGAGTGGCTGGCAATCCTTCAGGCAGTTCGCGCCTTTAAGACTGGTGGGGCCGTGGCCGCCGTCGCACAGGCCAAAACAAGCAATGCGATGATAGCAAACCTTTTTCGCGTCGCTTCAATGCCGGTTAGTTGGTACGTCGCCGTGACCAGCGGCGATATTTTCATGGTCGTGACCGTGGCGCTGATTGGGGAGTGCTGCGGCTATCTGGCGTCGCTGTTGCTGTTACGCTTCCGCCTTGGGCTGATGCTGGCCCCCATGGCGGTGCCTATTTTGTTTACCGCCTGCCTGCTTATATTCGCAGGATTAAGGGAACGCATAATGCAGTTTGAGTTCTTTGCAGACAATTGGCTGGTTTATTATGTGTTGTTGACTGGGGTTTTCATTCTGGCGTTGGCCAGCATGCGTGACTTACGCAGTTATATTCATCGCCGGGTTGCCGTCAGCCATACAGATTGAGACCAATCCAGAAATTGGGCTTTAACCCTTTATTCCCTGATACGCGGACAAATCGACCGGGTGGGCGAGCATCGCTTGTAATCGCCGGTTACTGTCGCGAAATTGGTTTGGGAATTTTTTCATCGCCAGATTAGTGACCGGGCGATTTTTCGTCCGAAAAATCCGGCCAACGCCGCCACCGGCAGCGCGGTAGGCAAATTCGCCAACACGTCCAAAGTTCAAAAATGGTGCCCGGTTCAGCGGGCTGGGTCGAAAATGGTTGATCCGGCGTAGAACGGGAACAGCGCTTTCTGGGTAACTGACGGCGCGGGGTGGACGGTTTTCCCATGTTTCGAGGTTGGAGTTTTGAATAAACTTTCCAAGAATACCCAAGCCCTTCACCTGATCGCGCGCAATCGTTTCAAATGGCAGAACAAGAACATTTTCCGCGCCAAACAGGCTTTGGTAATGCGAGACCAGCCGGTCATATTCGAAATTTCTGGGATCAAAGCCGTGGAACGCCTCTACTTTGTTGCCCGAAAAAAACTGCTCTGCCGGTTCGGTGCCGCCCCGGCTAAGATACTGCATGTAAACCGAGGCGATGATCCGACACTGTTCACGGATTGTAATCAGGATTTTTGCATCCGGTGAAATTTCGGCTAGCCGGCGGGCGAAACCATCGCTTTCCCGACCGCCGGAAAACGGGCTGCCGCTGAGTGATTCCAGCGACACCACATTCACTGAACCAACCGGAGCTGCACTGATGTGATCGTTCATCAATGCGCGGGCCAGGCCCGCGTCAAAATCTAAGCCATGCGGATTGACAATTAATTTGAATATTTCGGGATGATCCAGAACCTGAGCGAACCCATGTTCGGGCTGGAACACGGTATTTTGCAACCAGGTCGTGGCCGTTTTATGGTAGCCGACGTGAAATAACAGCGGTGATGTGCTCATCTGCCGGTGGACCGCTTTGGTCCTAGGGTGGCACGGCCAAACAACCCGGCAAGCCAGCCTTGTTTCTGACCTTCGGGCTTTGGTGAATTGTTGGCCGTATTCTTTTTCCCCAGCGGTTCCTTTTTGTCCGGTTGGTAGCCAAAGCGTTCAAAATCCACGCTATACAACTGTGCGATCTGAGCGATCTCTGTCGGGCTGGGTGAAATCTTGCCCGATCCGGGCGCTGCCTTTCCACCCCGGCGGTTTGTTTCGCCTATTGCACGTGGGCCAGCCTTCTCGCCGGTCACCTCATCCAGCCATGGGACAATCGGTTCTAGCCCGTGTTCGAGGTGGAATGTCTTGGCACCTTGCGGGACAATATCGTTCATCGGGCGGGTGTGGTTGTCAAAGGCAAATGGCTGATCGGTGTGGATATCTTCCAGATCGTGAAGCCATTCACCGAATGTCAGCCCCTGAGGCACGGTTCTTTCGACTTCCAGTTGAAAATGCCACGCGCTGACGATCCGATCAACCGGATGGCGGACGACAGCAAAACTAAAATCGAAAAAATCGTCCGGGAACAGCCGGTTTAAAGAGTTCAGATCAATATGCTGCGGAGATGATCGACACCAGCGTTCCGGTTGTGGTTGTGACAAGTAGCGTTTGTTGTGAAACGCAAGCGTTCCGAACCTAGCCGTCAGGTATTCTTCAACGGCAGTTCCTGCACATTTTGGAACATGGGCGTAATAGATCAACTGGGCGCCACTGCGGAGAATTGGCATATTAGACTGTCTCCTGGAAACACGGGGCGGCTTTGCTTGCTCTGCTAACAGGCGTTGAACGATGTCGCATCGTCGTGAGTGCTGAAATAGTTATTTTTGGCATCGTCTGTCTTTGCATCGCTTTGATCAAGTGGTTCTCATTTCAGGTCGCCGCGCGGCTGGGTCGCGCCAACCTCAATCGCGCCGCGATCAGGCCCGCGTCCAGCCGGACGTCTGAGGTTCATGATATCAAATCCGGGCGCATAGTCACTAATTGCAGTGTCGATAAATCCGCTTCGCGCGACCGGGCTGTAATTAAAACCGGCCGCATTCGCGAACGCACCAAGCGGTGACTTGATAATCGAATTGGCGGCGAAGGTTGTATTCTGTGCCCGATTGGGTTTGCCTTTATAAAGCATAGCCAGATTGTTGGCGACGAGAATATTCTGCGCGGGTGTGCCGTTCTTGTGATTAAAAATCCCGATCCAGGGATTTTTTTGTGCCTTGCCAGAGTTGCTGACAACGGTGTTGTTGATCACCTGCACACCGCGCCCACCATAGACTGCAATGCCATGATAGGCGCTGACGGAAATCACGTTGTTGCGAATGATATAATTGTCAAAAAAACCGTCAAACATCCCGATGCCCTGAAGACGGCATTGCAACGGGTGACCCGGCGCTTGGGTCCATTCGATGATCGTATTGCCCTCGATAATTCCACCGGTGATGGACGCATTTTTTCGCTTCCTGGGTGACCATGATTGAAAACCATCGTCATGGTTCTTGTCGATCTTGATACAGTTGGTAACGCGGTTGCCGCGAAAAATATTGCGGTCGCCAATGCCGCGCAGCCCGTCGCCGCTGAAACCGTTCACCCAGTTTCGCTCGACCAGTGAATCTACGCCAGCGGTAATAATGCCAAAGCGAATGCCGGTAACCGTATTATTGCGCACGACACCGCGCGGGCCTTTAAGGTGAATGCCATTGATCTTACGTTGGTGCCATTCTGCCAGATTCCATGTTAAGAACCTGTTGGCATCCGGGCCGCTGCCGACGATCAGCCCTTCAACCGTTATATCCGTGCTTGCCGAGTTGGCGCCAACTAGGGTTTTTGAACCGGAGCCCGAAATTTTGGGCCAGACGCTGAGGTTCCTGAACGTTAGATTTTTGCTGCCCCCGCTCACCTGAATCCGGTCGACATGCGCATTTTTTTCGTTCTGCGAAACGATAATGACGCGTTTGTCGAATGCCACGTTATGCAGGTTCAGCCCGCCGTGGTCGCCGTCCATCAGGGCCAGGGTGTCGCCGCCCTGAATGGTTCCGCTTTTTAGTGCGGCGCTGAGCGAAGGCCATGGGTTGGCAACAGTTCCATCGCTGGCACCAGACCGGGTTGCTTTGATAGCGGCCACGTAATGGGTCGTTTCAGCCAACGACATGCTGCCAAGCAGCAATGCAAGGAACGCGCCTAACAGGCCTGAGTGTAAATACATCTGCAATTCTCCGACACATCCGACGAACGGTGTTCATCTATCTGGTATCACCAAGCAGAATACCCTGAATATCGGATTCCGAATAAACTAGCACAGGCGCCCCGATTGTCTAACATGATCGGGCCCGGTTGTTCGCGGGAAAATCCAAATCTCGCAGAAGCTTGACACTTTTGAAACAGACAGCCGAATATTCTGATACTGTTGAGCTGCCGGAAGTAAAACCGACCAATGTGGCGGAAAATCAAATAGGAATGTTTCCCGCTATTGATCGCGGGGTGAACCGTGCTTAGTGTTTTTTCGCGGCACATATGTCGACAACATCCGGCAGGCTGGTAATAGAATTGCTCTGCGCATCCAGAAAATGACAATTGGGATCAAGGCGGCGACGTGCGAAAAAGTGAACCATCCGCCAAATCTGCAATTCGCCACACGC
Source organism: Marinosulfonomonas sp. (assembly GCA_019090845.1). Taxonomy (GTDB): domain Bacteria; phylum Pseudomonadota; class Alphaproteobacteria; order Rhodobacterales; family Rhodobacteraceae; genus NORP110. Next base: position 4,335 of record JAHRVD010000232.1, on the reverse strand, counting down.
GTTTTCCCGGCGGGACGTCGGCAAAGCCTAAAAACCCGGATCGTAGCGAAAATACAAACCCCTACGCACGCCAAAACCCGGGCTCAGCCGCGCCAGAATTGAAGCAAGCACCACGCTCTGTCGCAATGGCCCCGATCAATCAGGCCCCGATCAATCAGGCCTTGTCTGCGCGCAATGTGTGGATGAGCTTATTTCTGATCTCTCTTGTCATCCCGGTCATTATTCCGGTCGGATCATGGCGCATGACACCCTATCGGATATTTTTGTTTCTGGCATTGTTTCCGCTGGTGCCGATGTGGTTGAGCGGCCAGTGCGGCCGGGTAAGACTGGTCGATGTATCGATCCTATGTTTTGCAATCTGGAACGTGATAGCGATGCTGGTGACCGAAGGCGTAGGTCGGTTTGAATACATAGGTGCTGGTTTCATTGAAACACTGGGTGGATATCTGGCGGGTCGTTGCCTTGTGCGCTCGGTTGGTGACATGGAACGATTTGTGAAGGTCATGTTTGTGTTTATGTTGCTGGCCTTGCCGGCAGTCGTACTCGAAACATTTTTTGGCTATCGACTTTATAGCGAGTTTTTTGGCCTGTTTGGAAACACCTATCCCTGGGCGGCCTATCTGAGGGCCGGGGTCTATCGGGCACAGGTTGTTTTTGAACACCCGATCCTCTTTGGCGTCTTTTCAGCTACAACATTTTCGTTTCTGTATTATAGCGTCCACCCAAAGACCGGGCAAATATTCGGACTGCGCCGGGCCTGGGTTTCCATCGTTGCAACTTTATTTTCTCTGTCGTCGGGCGCCTATTTTGGTTTGGCTGCTCAATTTGGTTTTATCGCCTGGGGATGGGTATTTCGCTTCACACAAGAAAGGTGGAGATTGCTTTTGTTCGCCTGCATCGGCGGATATCTTCTGCTGGATTTGGCGTCCAACCGGACCCCGTTTGAGCTTGTCGCGAGCTATATGACCTTTGATGCCGGGACCGCTTACTGGCGTGTTTTGATTTTCCGCTATGGCATGGAAAATGTATGGGCAAATCCGGTGTTTGGGCTTGGCTTGGGCAACTGGGCGCGCCCCGGCTGGATGAGAACCACCTCTGTCGACAATTTTTGGCTTCTGACGACGATGCGCTACGGTATCCCGTCGTTTGTTTTCCTGTTGACTGCAGTGGTGTCGTTGATCTTGTCATTGACGCGCTGCAAACTTGGCTCGGAGCGTGCTCAAAAACTTCGCCTGGCGTTGGTTTTTGTGTTGCTTAGCTTGTTTATCGCAATTGCCACTGTGCATCTTTGGAACTCGACATATGTCTTTATGATGTTCCTGTTTGGTTGCGGAATGTGGATGCTGGAAGACGATGATGATGCGGGGGGCGACGAATACGCGCTTGGCAATGGAACCGACGTGGATCAGCCGTCAGACAAGCCTCGGCGCAAAACACCTTTGACGCGCAACAAAGGTTCTGACTAGTTTTCAAATTTAAAAAGGCAGGCACGTTCCTGTTGGATTAAGCCCGCCTTATTCAGGTTTGGTGTTTTTTGGGTGTAGCGCTACATAATCAGCGATATTTCAATAGCATTTTCTTCATCATCATCCGCATTTTGTGCAGCTGTGACCGCGTTTTCATCAACGATTTGCATCGACTCGATCAATGCGCGGAATTTGATGTCATTTGACCAGCTATTCTGGTCATCATCTTTCAGGTTTTTCTGATTGCCCTTTTGGGTGAACTTCGCTTTCAGCAAGCCAACCGACTTGTTAAAGACCTCGACCAAATCTTCACTGTCGGCATCAGTCGTGGTCGTATCCGTCGTTGTGGTGTCAGGTGTTGTGGTTGTCGTATCGTCGGGTGTTGTCGTCGTGTCATCCGGCGGTGTTGTTGTATCGTCCGGCGTGGTTGTCGCGTCATCTGGTATGGTCGTTGTATCGTCCGGTGTGGTCGTTGGTGGAGGTGTCGGCGTCGGCGTTGGTGTTGGTGTTGGCGAAGTGGAACCTCCGGTCGGAGCAGTCGGTTGAGACGCGCCGGCATCCCACGTGCCTCCGACGGTGCTGTAATAGGAACCGTAAGTTCCGTAGAGCGAGCTTGAAGCCAGAAGACTCATGTCATCCAGTGTCAGATCTCCGCTGCCGTCGAGATTTGTGAAATGGTTGGCGAAATATGCGGTCGAAGTCGGATCGCTGAAGGAAATCAGGTAATTCTGGCTGCTGACATCGCCGTTGGAAACCGTGATCTTGCTGGCGATATTGTCGTAAACCTGAGCGTCAGGTGTGTTCGTTGTCTTGATCCATGGCTCTCCCTGCGTCCAGCTGGAAGTCGGGCTGGACTGGGCATAACTATTGGCGCTCAACAACACGCTGTTGTCGTAAATTTCAGCACCCATTGTTGATCCGACAACAATCCCGTTCCACTTTCCGGTGTGAACAAGGTTATCGAAAATCTGGATGTCCTGGTAGTATTGTCCGCTTGGGCCAGAGTTGCCAAACGTCTGGCTGGTGATGAAAATGCCCTGATATGCAGCGCCATCGCCGCTATCCAGGATGTTCCCGCTAATGGTTACATTCGAAGTAACCAAAGTGGCGTTGGTTGAATAAACCTGAATGAAATCGGAATGGTTCAGTGTCTGGGTGGAGCCATAGAAATCGTGCATATAATTGTTGGAAATAGTGGCGTTTTGCCAACCCGTACCGTGCAACCCGTCGAACTGAATTCCGACCATTTCGTTGTTTGAAAAATCAAACCCGTTCACATCGCGAAAGGTCACACCTTTGCAGTAATCTGCGATGTAATTATTTGAAAACGTGATGTCTTGGCTGCCGCGAATGTAGGCAAGATCGGCACCACGTGTAGAAGTGCCGGCCTCGCTCAGATAGCCGTCCGCCACGCTGGTCATTGTGTTGCCGACAAGCTCGATGTTGTCAGAACCGTTGATTATAATATCATGGCCGGTCGACGCCGCGCTGCCGGAACTGTCAACGTGAAGCTCGGTCATTGCGATGTGTGACGCGTTCTGAAGGTCAATCGACTCGACCGTTGGCAGGTTGGACGGATCCAGTGCCTTGATCAGGATTGGATTATTTGCATCGCCGATATTGGACCCGGATATGGTAAACGGCCCGCCGTTTCCATCCAGCAAAATCGTGCCGCCGCCGCCCGTGTCAAGCTGCGCAAGGGCGGCATTGAGTTCCGCGTTGGTCGTAACAGTTATGGTCGCGTTGGCGTGCTGGCTATAGGATGTGTAAAGCGTGGTCGTGGCCATTCTGTTGTGTCCCAATTTCCTGTCGCCGGTGGCGGCGAGTCTTTTGCGTTTGGACCCTAGTCGGCCCTGCGTGGTGGCGAAGTTCGACAAGCGTTTGTTGAACTACAGGAAACAATAAATGTTAAAATAAGGTGGAATTTTGTCTAAATTCTGTGCAGGACGTGTCAGCGCGGTTTATCGCTGCTGCTTGGCAAAAATCCGCCGTAACAGGCAGACACCCGCCGACGCTGCGCGAATTACCGCTGCAAATTATCGATCCACGCGACGTCACGCTTGACGGGATTTCACAACATTTGGTGTTTGTTGGCAGGTCTGCCGCAAATGCTTGCAACGGGATAACGAACCCGATCAAGTGCAAGCGAATCATATTGTCGGCAGCGAAAGGTGAATTCAGTCGTGCGGCCTTGCTGTGGCTCTGCCGCGCCCGTCAGTTAGAAGGCTTCAATATGGTTGGCCATCAGCCCCTAGTTGTGAGCGCCGTAATAAAGCCCAACCACATGTTCTGCCTGGGCAAAAAACAACCAGCGGATTGTCAGAACGCCCAACAGATGCAGGACTGCGGAAAGGCCCTGCGCAACAAGACCGCCATACGTCGATAACAACAGCGCAGGCAGGATGCTCATCAATAAGACACCAATGACCCGCAGAGTTTTCTGGTGCTTTCGGCCAAGCTGGAACACCATTTCGCGGGTCAGGTAACTGGTCCCGGTATGGGGCGATGCAAACTGGCGAACCGTGCCAATCGATCCAAGCCCCGAAGCTGTCCCAAGTGACGAGCCTCGGGCGGAAAATCTTTGGTCTCCAAAGTGCCAGAAAAGCAGTTGAATCCCCCCCGAAAGCACCAACAACACCAAAGCCAATGCGCCGTAGCCACCCAGCAATGCACCGCCTGTGACCGCAAGAACCAGAAACAGGACCGGGGTTGAAAAATGGTTCCAGCGTGGAACCGTCTTTAGCTGGGCATAGATCATCGAAGTCGTCAGAACCGTTGCCAGCGACAGCGCCGCTCCAATCCAGCCTAGCAGGGCAATCCGAACCCCAAAAAATATCGCGCCAATCGCGTAAAGCCCCATCACGCAAAG
>JAHRVD010000231.1 GCA_019090845.1 Marinosulfonomonas sp. | reverse complement strand
TTCGCCGCCATTGGCAAACATCGCATAAGCCGCAACCATTCGAAACAACGACGTTTCTTCGGATCCAAGCGCATTGGCCAAAAACCGTCCCATGCTGTCGTAAACCCCAAACCGTTCGGCGTAACGCGCGACCACATCCATCCCGACCTCTTCAGCCAGCCGGATCGTCATCAGATTACGCGAGCGTTCGATCCCGGTGCGCAGTGGCGTTGGCCCATAAAACTCATGGCTGGCGTTTTTGGGCCGCCACACACCCTGAGGTGTGTCGATTTCTATCGGTGCATCGACAATGATCGTGGCCGGGGTGAACCCGCTGTCCAGCGCAGACGCATAGACGAATGGCTTAAAGCTTGATCCGGGTTGGCGCGTGGCCTGTGTAGCGCGGTTAAAAACCGAATGCTGATAGGAAAATCCGCCCTGCATCGCCAGCACCCGCCCGGTGTTAACATCCATTGCCATAAAGCCGCCCTGCACCTCGGGGATCTGGCGCAGGGTCCAGCGGATAAATGTGCCGTCGGCGTCGCGCGTCATACGGCGCACATGCACCACGTCGCCAACAGCGACCAGATCACCGGCCGTTTTTGCTTTGCGCCCCAGTTTGTTATCTGCCAGCCGCTTGCGCGCCCAGCTCACATCCTTGGCCGGTATCCAGTGTCCGTCGGCGTCCTCGTCAACACCTTCAATACCGATCCGGGCCGAGCTTTTGCCTAGTTCCAGCACCACTGCCGGATGCCAGCCCGCGACATCGCGCGACACGCGAACATCACTTAACGCGGCGCGCCATGTTGCCTCATCTACCAGCAGTTCGGCAGCGATGCTTAGACCGGTGCCACGCCAAACACCCTGCGTGCGGTCATAATCTTCTAACTGCTTTCGCAGGGATTTCGCTGCTTCCAGTTGCAATTCGGGGTCTTGGGTTGAGCGGATCGACAGGCCACCGGCAAAAAATTCTTCCTCACCAAAGTTACGGCTTAACTGGCGTCGGATTTCATCGGTAAAATAATCCCTTGCTGGCAATTGCAGGCGAAACGATTCAATTTCACCACCCTGAACAGTTTCCAGCGGCGCGTCTTTGGAAGCCACATAAGTTGCCTGATCTATATAGCCGTTCTCGCGCATTTCACGCAGCGCATAGTTGCGCCATTTCAACGCCTCATCCAGATTGCGCACCGGATGCCGGTTGGAGGGCGATTTTGGCAGCGCCGCCAGATAGGCCGCTTCCTGAGGCTTTAATTGTCCCAAAGTCTTGTTGAAATAGGTTTGCGCTGCCGCAGCGACGCCAAAACTATTCTGGCCAAGAAATATTTCGTTCAGATACAGCTCCAGAATATCCTCTTTGCTCAATGTATCTTCCAGCCGGCTGGCAAGGATCAGCTCTTTTATTTTACGTTCAGCAGAGCGATCCGAGGACAGCAGAAAGTTCTTCATCACCTGCTGGGTAATGGTGGAGGCACCGCGCAAACGTCCGCCCCGGGCCGCATCAACAGCCGCCGCAACCATGCCGCGCAGGTCATAACCTTTATGTTGATAAAAGTTCTTATCCTCGGCTGAAATAAACGCCTGCTTGACCAGATCGGGAATTTCTTCGGCCTGCACATAGAGACGCCGTTCGCGGGCAAATTCATCGACGATATGCCCCTCGCCGGAATAAATCCGGCTGATCGTGTCCGGGGTGTATTGCGCCAACTGCTCATGATTGGGCAAATCGCGGCCATACATATAGAACACCGCCCCGATGGTCAGCGCAGCCATGAAGGCCCCGATGGTCATCAGGCTGAAAATTCCGCCCAGAAATGAAAAGATGAACCTGATCACGTCGCTGCCCCGAAGTTTATTTGCTGTCAGTATACATAAGTGTTTGGGCGCGTGAAATGAACCCTGTGTGAAAACAGCGCCACTTTCCGCCGCTCGCCTGTTCGCCCTTAAGGCACAGGCCTGTCACTTGCGCAGCAACAAAGCTTGGGCGGCATCCTCGCGCGCCCAGTTGATCAGTGCGTTTTTGATCCCCGTGGCGGCGCGCAATCGCCACTTTGGGTCGCTTAGGTTTTTACGATCGCGCGGTGAAGACAGGAACCCAAGTTCCACCAGAACCGAAGGGATATCCGGGGCTTTAAGCACCGAAAACCCGGCCGACAAACGGGGCCGCTTGTGTGTGGTCACAGTTTGCGTCAGCCCGTCCACCAACGCGTCGGCCAGCCGATCAGACCGATGCGCGGTTTCGGTGCGTGCCATATCCATCAGCACGCCAACAATCACATCGTCCTGCGAACTCAGATCAATCCCGGCCAGTAAATCGGCGCGATTGTGCCGCTCGGCCAGTTTCTGGCTTGCCAGATCGGACGCCTGTTCAGACAGTGTATAGATCGTCGCACCCGAGGCCCGCCCGGCCACCAACGCATCCGCATGCAGCGATATGAATACATCCGCCCCAGCCTGGCGTGCAATTGAAACCCGCATCTCCAGCGGCACAAAAACATCCCCATCCCGCGTCAGAACAACACG
>JAHRVD010000230.1 GCA_019090845.1 Marinosulfonomonas sp. | reverse complement strand
TTAGTAGATACAGACCGCCTCCATCGGAGTGCTTTCCCGTTTTCGCAGTGCTCAATATGTTGGATGTTAGTTTTTCCATTCAACCCACTCCCCAAATATTCCCCAATTTTGGCGGTATATTGGGGAACGGTATGAAACAGTTTGGTGCAGTTGACAAGTTACAACTCATCACAATGTCCAATGTTTAAAGGAATTATGGCGTATTTCGGAACAGTTTGGAACAGTTACTTCGGTGCATCTCGACCGCACCACCGGTTCTTCTGGAACAGAAGGACCAGCAAAATTTCGCCAGATGTGCTGGGCGGCAGGTGTTTTGCAAAAACACCGAGAGCATCCGACGTTCGAAGTTTGTCTGCCAAGGTGCACCAGTTCACCTGCTTTACGGCGCGGCAACTGTCTGCGCCCTTTCGGGCCCAGACGGCCTTATTGTCATTGCTCCAGAAATTTCCGGTATGCTGCCAGTGCCGTTTCTCCCTGTGTGGCCATTTTGAACGGATTGTTTGGCATGATATCCCCGCCGATCCCCCAGCCGAACAAAGTTACAAGCGCTGCGCCGTTGTTAAACGATTTGGCCAGATAGTTTTCCATCGTCATCCACGAGCTGCGCGGGGGATCACCCGGAATGATATTTGTGCCCTCGACTGACGCCCACCAGGGCTTGTTGTGTAGGCCAAGTTCGCTCTGAATTTGCTCAAAGACCCCGGTAACCGGATAGGTCGAGAACCCCGGTCGTCCGGTTGATGTGAAAGCGGTCGCAGGGCGCTGCGAACTTGGCGCTACATCCAGCACCGTTTCATAGGCCAACCCGGGCGGTGTGCGCATTTCTTCGAACCGGGCGCGGGGCAAAAACGCAACATGCGTATAAATGCGATCACCACCGACACCGCCCGCCGCAAGGCCATCGGTCCATAAGTTGATGAATTCATTCACAATAGAGGCGATTTCTGCCGTTACGTTAGGCGGTGGTTTTCCCGGCCCAAAGCCACGGTTCGCCAATGCGTGAAACCCAACCCGGTCATCGGTGCCGATATCCTGCCCCATATGGGATTCCCAGCCGGCGATGATCCCGGCGAACAAATCTTCTTTCCCTCTGGCGCGCAGGATTTCGACGTGAGAGGCGATATGTGATCCAATGACGTCGCGCGCACGACGGGTAACTTCGGCCTGAATTTCAGGTGCGTTAAACACCATTCTGGGTGGCACATGCGCCCAGTCAAGCTTTAGCCCGACGGCTGGCGTGCCCGCAAAATCGGTCCATTCGATGTTGTCAGGGTTTTCAATAAGATCGGGCCGTTTGCTCCAGAACATCGCGTCATCGATATGAAATCCAACAGCAATATTTTCAGCCAAAGCAATTTCAAAACCATCGTCAATTATTTGCCTTACCTGAGCGTCGGTGTGGTCAAACGCGATTGGTCCCAGGATGAATGCCAACCGGGTTTTGGCGCCGCCCGTCGCACCAATGGTCGTAGCGATGTCATGAACCATTTTGCCAACGGCCGCCCTGGGCGTATAGACCAAAGCTTTGTCAAAAGGGATTTCCGGGTTTGGGCTGCCTTCAAATACCTGAAATGCAAGATACCGTATTTCATCACCCGTTAAGGGTTGAAGTGTTTCAAGGTTTTCCTGAGGCTGGTCTTTTGCATCCGTGCGGCCGGTTCCGCCGCAAGCGTAGACCGAAAAAATCAGTATACTAGCCATAACGCCCGAAATAAGTTTCATAACTCGTCCTTGGTAAATGGTGGAACAATAGAAGTTTATTAAATAATAACAATTGTTTGACGATCAAGGACCGGTGACGCGGCAGGCTGAACAGGAAACCGTAAACGTTCGGCAATCCGTTGCAGGTTTTTGCGACGGAATTTCGCCATTGTTACGTTTATACTATTTAACAGACCCAAATCGCCTTGAACGGAGCGTGACTTGACTTCAATTTCCACAATCGCGGCGATTAGATTTGGCTATGGATTGGGTCGCGATCGCGGGCCGGTGTCTGCCAGCGGTCTTCTGTCCGGTCTGGCCGATGGAAATTCCATTGCCAGGAAATACCCGGTGCGCTCGACCACTAAAGTGCTTGCGAGCACTAAGAAATTTCGCAGCGAGGTGAAGGCAGCCCAAAAGGCAGGCACTGCGCGCCCCGACAGCGCTTCTGCGTCTCGGCGTGCTCTAACAACGGCAGCCTCGCTTGGCCTGAGCCATGGCACGGCCCGAATTCTGGATACAACCGCGCCGTTCTTTGAGCGGTTGAACTGGTTCTGGGCGGACCATTTCACTGCCGTTGGAAAAAACCTGCCCGGGCGCGCTGCCGCGCCGGCCTATCTGGACGAGGCGATCCGCCCCAACATCACCGGAAAGTTCAGCGAGATGCTTCGGGCCGTCGTGACCCATCCGTTCATGCTTTTCTATCTGGATCAGGTGCAATCGGCTGGGCCAAATTCGCCCGCCGGTCAGCGCCGTGATATGGGGTTGAACGAAAATCTGGCACGCGAGGTGCTGGAACTGCACACGCTTGGGGTTGGCGGCGACTATAGTCAGGACGACGTGCGCCAGTTTGCAGAGCTGTTGACGGGCCTTAGTTTCCATCCTGAACGGGGTTTTGTTTTCGTCGCGCGGCGCTCTGAGCCGGGCAGCAAAATGGTGATCGGCAAACGCTATGGTGGCCGAAAGCCGGATCTGGACGACATATTTGAGGCGCTGGATGATCTTGCGGTTCATCCAGTCACCGCGCGCCATTTAGCCCAAAAACTGGCCGTGCATTTTGTTTCCGACAACCCGGATGCGGATTTGGTTCAGCATATGACGGCGGCATATCTTTCCAGCGGGGGGCAGTTGATGGCGCTTTATTCAGCGATGCTGGAACATCCGGGGGCATGGGGGTTATTGGGCCAAAAAGCCAAACAACCTTTTGATTTTATTACGTCGGCGCTGGTCGCGCTGAACCTTAGCGGCAAGGAATTTCTGAATTTGGATCGCAAAAAGTTTCGCAGCCTGATGGTCATGCCATTGGCCGCGATGGGGCAACCGTTCATGCAGGCGCGTGGACCGGACGGCTGGCCAGAAGCCGCCGGGGAATGGATTACGCCGCAGGGGCTGGCGACCCGAATTGCCTGGGCTGTCGGGCTTGCTGGTTTTGTTGACAAGCGGGTCGGTGACCCACGGGAATTTTTGAAAAACACCTTGTCCGATGCTGCCGGTGAAAAACTGACTTGGGCCGTTGGTCAGACGGAAACGGCGCAAGACGGCATTGCGCTCGTGTTTGCGTCCGCTGAATTTAACCGCCGATAGGAGGAACCTGTGAGCAATTCAAATTTGTCACGTCGTAAATTGCTGCAAGGCGCTGGTCTGATCGGGTGTTCGATGGCCGCCCATCCGCTGATGACATCGGTCAGTTTTGCGTCAACGCCGGGCCAGGCGCGTCTGGTCGTGATTATCCTGCGCGGTGGTATGGACGGGCTGGATATTGTGCAGCCGGTTGGTGACAAAGCTTTCGCCACCGCTCGGCCAGATATGCGCAGCAAATCAAGTGATCTGGATGGCTTTTTTGCCTTGAACAACGGTCTTGGCGGTTTGCGGCCACTTTGGGAAAAAGGCGAGCTTGGGTTCGTGCACGCGGTCTCGACGCCGTATCGGAACAAGCGCAGCCATTTTGACGGGCAAGACCTGCTTGAGGCAGGCACGGCCGGTCAGGTTGGGCTTGGACAGGCGCGAGATGGCTGGTTGAACCGCTTGTTGCAAGTGATGCCCGGCACAACGGGCGAGACAGCCTTTGCCATTGGCCGCGAGAATTTGAAAATCCTTTCGGGTGAGGCCGCGGTGTCGAACTGGGCCCCAAATACCCGTTTGAATCTGTCCGAAAATGCCCGCCACTTACTTGTCGAGGCTTATCACGATGACC
>JAHRVD010000229.1 GCA_019090845.1 Marinosulfonomonas sp. | reverse complement strand
TTTGCCCTTGGCGCAGCCATCGGCGCGACGGGCGGTATTCTTGCCAGTCCGATCACCTGGATTGATTACCAGATGGGCAGCACGTTCATGCTGTTTGGTCTGCTTGCCGCCTTGATCGGCGGCGAAAACAGCGTGGCCGGGCCAATGATCGGCGGGCTGTTACTGGGTCTGCTGGAAAACGTTTTTCTGTTAATCCCCGGGCTTGCGGGCGGGCTTCTTAAACAAGTCGTGCCGATGTTGCTGTTGCTGGCAGTGCTTGTTGTGCGCCCTCAGGGGCTGCTGGGCAAAAAGGCCGCCACATGACCCAGACCGATCTGGCAATCGACGCCGATACGCCTGCCCCGGCCCCTCGCCACACCGACGCAGATTTGGGGTTTCTTGAGGCACTGTGGCTTCGTGCGCGGGTCAGTCGCCCGTTTTACGTCTCGATTGTTGTCTATGGAATTTTTGCCCTGATCGGCCTGCGAACCGGCTTGCTGCCAAGTGACGTGCTGGTCACGGCCGGGATATTTTTCATTCTGGTGATGGGTCTGGACCTGCTGTTTGGCATGGCGGGCCTGCTTAGTTTCGCCCATGTCGCGTTTTTCGCCATCGCTGCCTATAGCGTAGTCATTCTGAACACAAAATTTGGTGTTAACATCTGGCTGGCCGGGCTGGTCGGAACAGCATTGAATATAACTCTTTCCTACATTCTGGGGCGGGTTTGCCTGCGTCTGTCTGGGTCCTATTTCATATTGGGCACACTGGCATTCGGACTGATGGTGGGATCGTTTATCAACATTGCCTACCCGCTGACCGGCGGTGGTGCCGGAATTGGCGGTTTGGAGCGGCCGGAAATATTCGGCGCGCCGATGCAAAGCGACTTGCAAATTGGTGCATTCATCTGGTTCGTGGCAATTGCTGTGCTCTGGTATTCGCTGGCAATGGTCAATTCGCGCAGCGGACGCGCGATGCGCGCCATGCGCAGCGACCCGGAAGCCGCGCAGGCCCTTGGCATCAATACCGAGCGGTTACGTAACAGCACTTTTGTTCTAAGCGCGACCTATGCGTCGTTGGCCGGGATACTTTATGCGATGTATTTCGGCGCTTTGCATCCGATCAGCTTTAACATCGGTGTCCTGGTCAACGTCTTGTTGATGCTGTTCATTGGCGGCTATGGATCGTTCTGGGGCGGTCTGGTTGGGGCGACATTTATTATCCTTTTACCCGACCTAAACGCGTCGCTGAACACCGGCAAAGACCTGTTCAACGGCCTGTTATTTGCGGTCATCATCCTTGCCTTTCCGCGCGGAACTGCGGGAATTGCGAACACGGTTTTCCGGCACTGGAATGATCGTCGGGGGCAAAAACTCCATCATCCATTTGATCCCGTGGGAAAAGTTTCGGACATTGATGTGTTGACACCCTATGCACAACGCGGGCAACGGCCTGACCGGCTTGAAATTCGGGATGTGAAGAAACACTACGGCGGCGTGCGGGCCGTGGACGGTGTTTCAACTTCGGTTTCTGGGGGCCAGATAAAGGGGCTGATCGGACCCAACGGTGCTGGCAAAAGTACATTGATCAATCTGATTTCCGGCTCAACGGTGCCAACTTCGGGCGAGATATTTCTGGGCGAAAAGCGGCTGACCGGCCTTCTGGCGCATCAGATTGCCCGGCTTGGCGTTGTGCGTACCTTTCAGAACGAACGCCTGTTTGGCGATCTTAACGTGATCGAAAATGTCATGGTTGGGTTTGAGCAGGGGTCTGACGGGCGGTTCAGAGATTTGCTGGCCTCGGCCGTTATGGTGCGAGGCTGGGCCAAAGAGGAGCTTCAGGCACGCCGGGCCGCACGCGCCTGGCTGGAGTTTTTCGGGCTTGAGGACTACGCGGAACAATCGGTCGAACAACTGCCGACGGGCTTGCGCAAACTGGTCGAAGTCGCGCGTGCCTGCGCATCTGAACCGGCTGTGCTTCTGCTGGACGAAACGGCCGCCGGGCTGAACGAAACAGAGCGTCAGAGTTTCCGCCAGACAATCAATCGCTTGCGCGAGGCTGGTATGGCGATCGTATTGATCGAGCATGATCTTGAAATGGTCATGGCTCTGTCGGATGAAATTTGTGTCCTCGATTTTGGCCAGAAGATTGCCGACGATGTGCGTCAGGTTGTGCTGGATGACGAACGGGTCATCTCGGCCTATCTGGGGGGTTGAGCATGATCGAAATCGACAAAATTTCCGTTGCATATGAAAAAGGCACCGACGTTTTGCAGGGCGTTTCGTTAAGCCTGTCGGCAGGCGAAATGGTGGCGGTTCTGGGGGCCAATGGCGCGGGGAAATCGACGTTGCTGCGGGCACTTTCTGGCCTAATCCCAGTGCGTCAGGGTCGCATCCGTTTCAACGGCGAGGATATAACCCGCCTGCCCCCCCACAAACGGGTCGCACACGGATTGGTGCATGTGCCGGAAATGCGCCAGATGCTGGTTGGGCTTTCGGTCGAGGAAAACCTGATCCTTGGGGCCTATGTCAAACGCCGCGACAGCGCCTATATCGCCCGAAAACTGGAAACGGTTTACGACATGTTTCCAATTCTGAAAGACCGCAGGGCACAGTTGGCCGGGTCTTTATCAGGCGGCCAACAACAAATGGTGGCCATCGGGCGCGCGTTGATGGGTGAGCCAAAAGTACTGATGTGTGACGAGCCATCGCTGGGGCTGGCCCCCAAAATTGTCACCGAGATATTTGAAACGCTTGGAAAATTGCGCGACGGCGGTGTTCCGGTGCTGCTGGTCGAACAAAATGCACGTCAGGCATTGCGGATTTCCGACCGGGCAATTGTTCTGAAACGCGGGCGCTCTGTTTTGCAGGGAAAGGCCAGTGAAATGCAATCAAATCAAGATGTAAGAGCCGCCTATTTGGGTATTACCGAACCGGCACAGGAGGGCTGAATGGAAAATGATATGAACGAAATGGAACAGATTCTGGAAGATGTGCGGCAGGGATGGATACCCAGTCACATTTACAGCGACGCGGCCATTTTCGACGAGGAGCAAAAGCGGATATTTTCCCGGACATGGCAGTTTCTGGGGCATGAGTCAGAGATACCAAATGATGGTGATTATGTTGTTCGAAATCTGCTCAACGATTCATTCATCGTGGTGCGCGGCAATGATTCAAAGGTCCGGGTCTTGCTTAACCTGTGCCGTCATCGTGGCGGCAAGGTGTGCCGCAACGAATCCGGCAACGCCCAGAAATTCGTCTGCCCGTATCATGCCTGGGCCTTTAAGAACGACGGCGCTCTGGCCGGGGTGCCCTATCACCAGGAAGCTTACGGCGGCACC
>JAHRVD010000228.1 GCA_019090845.1 Marinosulfonomonas sp. | reverse complement strand
GTGCCGTATCACCGGTCACATAGGCGGCACGAACCTCGATTGTCGCCGCATCCGCGGCTTCGCGGTTGGGTGCATGGATTTTTGCAATCGGGGTCTTGGGCCCAACATGATCACCAATCAGAGCAACCTCTGACAGTCCAACAGCCGGGTCGATCTTATCACCGCCCTTCAGGCGACCACCGCCAAGGCGCACGACGGCCAAACCCAGTGCTTCGCCGTCAATCGTCGTCACAAATCCATCATCGGGCAGAAAAACATCCTGAACCACCGGTGCCGCTGGCAATCTGTCGCGCCAGCGCTCAACGAAATCACCCGGGCCGCCCAGTTCGGCAACCATCCGCGCAAACCGTTCAGCCGCTGATCCATCGCTGAATGTATCGCCGATCTGGACCGCGCCTTGGCTGGCATCCTTTGCCATTCCGGCCAGAACCAGCAACTCGCCGCCAAGCGCGCAGGTCACCTCTACCAGAATTGATCGCACATCCTGCCCACTCAGTACTTCCATCACCTCCATCACTTCCAGCGCATTACCGACAGATCCGGCGCAGGGCTGGTTCATGTCCGTTATCAGCGCCGACGTTTTGCACCCGGCGTCATTGGCTGTGCTGACCAGCGATTGGGCCAGCGCAGTCGCATCATCCAGCGTCTTCATGAACGCCCCGGAACCAACCTTTACATCCAGAACCAGAGATTCCAGCCCGGCCGCCAGTTTCTTTGACAGGATCGAGGCCGTTATCAGGTCAATGCTTTCGACCGTCCCGGTCACATCGCGGATCGCATATAGGCGCTTGTCCGCAGGCGCGATCCGGCCTGTGGCCGACACAATCGCCGTTCCGACATTCGAAACGATCTGATGAAACCGCTCTTGGGTCACTTCGGTTTTCAGGCCAGGAATAGCCTCGAGTTTATCCAGCGTGCCGCCAGTGTGCCCCAGACCACGCCCAGATACCATCGGGACATAGGCGCCAAGTGTCGCCAGAGCTGGTGCCAGCAGAAGCGACACACAGTCGCCAATTCCACCAGTTGAATGTTTGTCGATTACCGGGCCGGGCAGATCCCAGCTAAGCACATCGCCGCTGTCGCGCATCGCCAGTGTCAACGCGACGCGTTCGTCGGTGGACAGCTTGTTCAGAAACGCCGCCATTGCAAAGGCCCCGCCCTGTGCATCGCTCACCTGACCGTCGGCCAACCCATTGGCAAACCACCTAATTTCCGCAGATGACAGGGCTTTTTTATCCCGTAGTTTGGCGATGATACCGCGCGCGTCCATGGCTAGTTACCTTCCATGTGTTCTTGGGTAAACGCGCCGGGCAAAAGTTGAGCCATCGTCAAAACCTCGGTTTTTCCGGCCAGTGTCGTCATTGTTACCCGCACATCACTGGAGCCAAATTCCGCCAGTTTTTGCCGACACCCACCACAAGGGCTGACCGGTAGCGGACTGTCGGCGATGACAAGCGCCTCTGTGATCTCGGTGTCCCCTGCGGCAATCATGGCGGCAATCGCACCGGCCTCGGCACAAGTGCCTTCCGGGTAAGCTACATTTTCGACGTTGCACCCGGTATAAACGGCACCGGATTTACTGCGTATGGCCGCGCCGACTTTGAAATTGGAATAGGGCGCATAGGCATGTTCACGAACTTCTTTTGCAGCCGTCAGCAAATCCATCACGAACCTCTTCATCTGTTAAATCCAAAGTGGTGCGCCAACCGGTTGGTTGCAAGAGATTAGACCACCGTCGTGGCAAAACGCCCCGGAAGCGCGACTTCCAACAACTCCAGATCATCCGTTGGATCGCCAAACCGTGTATTGAAATTCGGCGGGATAACGAAGGCATCGCCGGGAGCAAGGCGATTGGGCTGTTCGCCCTCGCCCTCTATCGTCATCCCGCCCGCCATCACGAAGCCAAACAGGATGTCACAATCATGGCTGACCCATGGAATGTCGCCGCTTGATCGGCGGATTACCTGCACAGATGCAACGCCGCGCGTGTTGTCGTTGATTGTCGTGTCGCGCTGAATGAACCCGGGGACACGGAACGGACGCCACTGAGCCAGCTTGCCGACATTGTGAACAAATCTCTGCCCGTCCCACTCACGGTCCGGGCGCAGATTTGGGGTGGGCAGGGTCATTTCATGATCAACCAAGGTGATATGTTCCGCCGGCACGCCAATTTCGATAACTTCTACGCCGTCGGATGCTTCCATCACCCGGTGGCGCATCTGAGGGGGTTGGATAATACAATCGCCAGCGAACAGACGGATCGGGCCGCCCTGATCCTCAAAAAGCACTTCAACCCAACCCTTGTAACAGAATATCAGCTGAAACCCGACCTTATGGTAATGCACCATGTCCGGCACCGGACCACCGCCGGGGATACGTATGTGGCTGGCGATAACCGATCCGCCAAGCCGTTTCGGGATCAGATCGCGATAGTTCATTCCGGCCCGGCCAATCACCCAAGGGGCCTGATCGGCAAGCCTGCGCACAATAAAAGCATGTTCAGTTTGCGGCAGGACGAGCGGTGGATTTAGCGCTGCAATCTCGATCCGGGTTCCGTTTGGCGCCACTAGCGATCTTTGGCCGTCCGCAAATGCATCCGGCTCGTCGCACAGAATACGTACGGTCCCGGCTGGTTCTGACGCACCCTTTTCCAGTCGCAGCCGCAGCCCGTGGCCTGAAAACACCGCAACCCGCGGGTCATCGGCCGGATAGATCATATCCAGGCGCATTTTTAGTGCTTTTGTGAAGAACGCAATGTCGTCCTGCAACGCAATGGTCGGCAGTCGGATTTCAGCACGAATTTCGCCCATGTTTCCCTCACTGATTAATTGGGCAACAGTGTAGGGACTTGTAAAGTTTTTCAAGTCAGGTTTGATAAGCGGGCGCAACTGTTTTACTTGCGTCTGAAAATATGTAGTTTAACGTTAAACTATATCCGCAACCGGGAGGGAACACAGTGAGTGACGAGCGCCATAAAAGCCTGAAAAAGGCCGCTTTGCGATACCATGAACTTCCAAAACCCGGAAAACTGGAAATACGGGCGACCAAGCCGCTTGCTAATGGGCGCGACCTGTCGCTGGCCTACAGCCCCGGTGTCGCCGACGCCTGTTTGGAAATTAAGGCGAACCCGGAAACGGCCAGCAAATACACGGCCCGTGGCAATCTGGTGGCCGTGGTTTCGAACGGCACGGCGGTTCTTGGCCTTGGTGATATTGGCGGGCTGGCGGCAAAACCCGTGATGGAAGGCAAGGCCGTTCTATTCAAGAAATTCGCCAATATCGACTGTTTTGATATTGAACTGAACGAAAGCGATCCGGAAAAACTGGCCGATATTGTTTGCGCATTGGAACCCACATTTGGGGCCATCAATCTGGAAGATATCAAAGCGCCCGACTGTTTTGTCGTCGAAAAACTCTGCCGTGAACGTATGGGCATCCCGGTTTTTCACGACGACCAGCACGGAACGGCCATTGTAGTTGGTGCGGCTGCGACCAATGCGATGCGCGTTGCGGGTAAGGAATTCAAGGATATCAAGATCGTTTCCAGCGGTGGCGGTGCTGCCGGAATTGCCTGTCTGGATTTGTTGATGAAACTGGGGGTCAAGCGCTCCAATATCTGGCTGTGGGATCGTAGCGGTCTGGTTTATGAGGGGCGCAACGAAGGAATGACCACGCAAAAGGCCGCCTTTGCGCAACCCGGCGGCGAAACCAGCCTGCAAGACATTATTAAAGGTGCCGACATGTTCCTTGGGCTGTCCGGGCCGAACGTGTTGACGGGCGACATGGTCAAGGCGATGACAAGCAAGCCGATCATATTTGCGCTGGCCAACCCCGATCCGGAAATTATGCCCGAACTGGCCAAAAAGGCCGCGCCGGACGCAATCATCGCGACCGGGCGCTCGGATTATCCCAATCAAGTCAACAACGTGCTTTGTTTTCCGTTCATATTTCGCGGTGCTCTGGATGTCGGTGCAACCGAGATCAATGACGCGATGAAGCTGGCCTGCATTGAAGGTATCGCCGCTTTGGCCCGCGCCACGACCAGCGCGGAAACGGCTGCTGCATATCAGGGTGAACAGCTAACATTTGGCTCCGACTATCTGATCCCCAAGCCGTTTGATCCGCGCCTGATTGGAATTGTAGCCACAGCGGTGGCCAAAGCGGCAATGGAATCGGGCGTGGCCACGCGGCCAATCGATGATCTGGTGGCTTACAAAGAACGTCTGGACAGTTCGGTTTTCAAATCGGCGCTGATAATGCGTCCGGTATTTGAGGCCGTGGCTACCGCATCGCGCCGTATCGTATTTGCCGAAGGCGAAGATGAGCGCGTGCTGCGTGCAGCCAACGCAATGCTGGAAGAAACGATCGACAAGCCGATTTTGATCGGCCGACCCGAGGTTGTGGCCGCCCGCTGTGACCGGGCCGGGCTAACCATACGTCCCGGGAAAGATTTTGAGTTGGTGAACCCTGAAAATGACCCGCGCTACAGGGATTATTGGCAGACATATCATAGGCTTATGCAGCGCCGTGGCGTCACACCTGATCTGGCAAAGGCGATCATGCGCACAAACACAACGGCCATTGGCGCTGTTATGGTGCAAAGGGGCGATGGCGACAGCCTGATCTGTGGAACGTTCGGGCAGTTCCTGTGGCATCTGAACTACGTGCAGCAGGTTTTGGGCACGCCGGATTTGTATCCAATTGGCGCCCTTAGCCTGATGATCCTGGAAGATGGGCCGATTTTTGTGGCCGACACGCAGGTTCAATCAGAACCAACGCCCGAGCAAATCGCAGCAACCGTAATTGGGTGCGCGCGCCACGTCCGCCGATTTGGCATGGTGCCCAATATTGCGCTTTGCTCTCATTCCCAATTTGGCAACCTTGATATCGATTCCGGGCGACGAATGCGCGCTGCGATGAAAATACTCGATGATAGTCCACGCGACTTTGCCTATGAGGGAGAAATGCATATTGATTCAGCGCTCGACGTTGAATTGCGCGAACGAATTTTTCCCAATTCCCGTATGGAAGGGGTGGCCAATGTTCTGGTCTTTGCCAATTCCGATGCCGCCAGCGGCGTTCGCAACATTATGAAAATGAAGGCCGGCGGTTTAGAAGTTGGTCCGATTTTGATGGGAATGGGCAACCGGGCCCATATTACAACGCCGTCGATCACGGCCCGTGGCCTGCTGAACATGGCCGCACTTGCCGGAACGCCGGTGGCGCAATACGGCTGACCGCTCGACACAGGCGAACTTACGCAAGGTTTTCGGGCACCCAAATTATGCGGAACGTTGCCGCAAGGGAATCCGTGATCTTGTCTGCTTGCTGAATGCGCCTTAAACCTGCCCCGAACGGGGAGAATAAATGATGAAATACGCGGACGTATATTCGGCTTGGCAGAAAGATCCGGAAGCTTTTTGGCTGGACGCCGCCCAAGCGATCGACTGGGACAAAAAACCAACCAAAGCATTGTTCCCCGACAATGCGCCGGAATACGAATGGTTCTCGGATGGCTTGGTGAACACATGTTACAACGCCGTTGACCGTCACGTCGCAAACGGGCGCGCCGATCAGGCGGCGATCATTCATGACAGCCCTGCCACCGGCACGACCAAAACGATCACCTACAAAGAATTGCGCGATCAGGTTGCCCTTTTCG
>JAHRVD010000227.1 GCA_019090845.1 Marinosulfonomonas sp. | reverse complement strand
CTTCATCACCAACTTCGGCAATTGGCGCGAATAATTCTATCAAGCCGGCACCAAACCAACCAAAGACGGCTTCGCCTCGGTACCAATCTCATCGTATGATAAGACTGTGTTGTTTATACCTTTTGCGACAAGGACTGTTTGCAGGAAACGGCGCCGGTGTGTGCTCGTAACTAACGCCGGATAGATTCCAGTTTCTCCTGCGGTTGCGATCTTGTCTGCAATTGCGTTGGCCAACTTATTAAATTCGTCCGGCGGCAAAGCAACATCGGTCCCGCGTTCACTATCCAATTGATATTTTGTGAACTTTTCTTCCCAGTCGGGAGCCAATTGAATCAGTGGTACGGTACCGTCGCCCCGGCGAAGATCGGCAACCAACTGAAACCCCAGTTTCTGACGCACAAATTCGCAGACAGATTCTGGTGAGGATGCTGTTGGCCTAGCTTCGGCCATTGCTTCCAATATAAGGGGCAGGTTTCGGATCGAGACCCTTTCCAGCAGCAGCAAGCGCAATGTGGCCAGCAAGGCATCCATCGGGATTTTGTCGGGTATCAATTCGTCAAACATGCGGCGATTTGATTCGGCTCTGGACGGATCACTGAGGTTGGTCATCTCTTCCAGAAGGCGGCGCAGTGATTTCATTCCCAAAAGGCGGGCAAGATTCTTTTTGAGAACTTCCAACAAATGCGTGGCCAAAACTTCTGCCGGGTTTACCAGCGTAATCCCCGACAGTGCGATCGTTTCCTGATCCAGTGCGTTTACCCATCGCGCCGGCGCACCATAGACTGGTTCGCTTACGTCTTTGCCCTCAGGCACCCCCGCCGCGTCACCATTCAGGAGCGCCAACACCCGATCAGGTTCCAGATAATCGCGCGCCTGCTCTACGCCCTGAATACGGATTGAATATGCCCCTGTTGGCAGCGATGCGGCATCTGTCAGACGTATTTCGGGAAGAATTACCCCAAAACTTGTCGCTATGTGGCGGCGAATATTTTCGACCCGAGACTCCAACCCTGTAGCGGGGTCGAGCACCATCGATACAAGATCAGGTGCGAATTCGACATGGATATCATCAAGGTCAAGCATATCTCCTAGGGAGAGTTTTCTTTCGGGTTGGGTCTGGGAGATCGGCTGGTTTTCACTGCTTCGCTTTTTGTTTTCGTTAAGATAACCGACCCATCCGCCCACTCCTAATGTCACCGCTCCGGCTAGGAACGGCAAAAATGGCAGACCTGGAACCAAAGCAAAAAGCGCCATCAACACAGAGACCGTCAAAAGAGCTGCTGGATATCGCCCAAGTTGGTTGAACAAAGCGATGTCAGTTGCCCCTTTGTCGCCGCCGCGGGCCAGCAGCAACGCCGAGGCAATCGAAATGATGACAGCCGGAATTTGCGAAACTAACCCGTCACCAACCGTCAGTATTGCGTAGGTTTCAAATGCCCGCCCGAGCGGCATGTCATGCACGACGACACCAATGATCAATCCCATCGCCAAATTTAGGCTGGTGATCAATAGACCGGCAATTGCGTCTCCTTTGACAAATTTTGACGCGCCATCCAAGGACCCGAAAAATGTCGTTTCCGCTTGCTCTATCTCGCGTCGCTTTTTGGCCTCGTCGTGGTCGATTGCCCCAGCTGACATATCGCTGTCGATTGCAAGTTGTTTGCCGGGCATACCATCCAGCGCAAATCGTGCGCCAACTTCCGCCATGCGCGTAGCGCCTTTGGTGATGACCATAAAATTGACAATGAGCAACACTCCAAAAACAACTAACCCAAGGAAAACACTTCCATTCATGACAAAATTTGCAAATCCTTGGATGACATCTCCAGCTGCTGCGGTGCCAGTGTGCCCTTCCCCGATAATCAATTTTGTTGATGACACGTTCAGCGACAGCCTTAACATCAGCGACGCCAGCAAGACCGTCGGAAAGGCCGAGAATTCCAACGGTCTTTCGATGAACAGAGTGACTGTGAACATCAGTATTGCCAACGCAAAGGATGCAGCCAAACCAACATCCAGAACCCAGGCGGGCATTGGCAGGATCATCATTACAATGATCGCCATCAAAGCAAGTGCCAATAAGATCGTCGGTTGGAATATGTTGGAAAAGGAATACTGCGTTGGCATTTCAGCCACCGCCGATCAGCCTAGCGCCGCCCAGTCCGGCAACGGAAGGGAACAGCGAACCAAGTCCTCCTGTGGAAGGCGCGCCCCCAAACAGCAACGGAAAGCGGTTTACCCGCGCTGGCTTGGGGGGCGTTTCAGATACTGCGGATGAAACATGTTTCGGATCGGCAACAGCCATTTCCATCTGGCCGCTGGTGAACTTTGAATGCAGGGAATTAAAGCGCGCCCGATACTTGTTGGCATATTTTGGTGTGCGTGAATGATAAGCGCCCGCTGCATCGGGCCAATTACCTTTTTCCGCAAATAAGTCGGCAAGGAACTTTGCTGCATAAAGCGCGTTCGCATTCGGCTCAAACATTTCATCAATCGAAGAAAACGCTCGGCCATGCCATTTGAAATTTAGCTGAAAGCACCCGACATCAAAACTTCGGGCCCCTCGGTTGTATTCCTTAGCAACATATTCTTTTGCTTTTGTGAGGTCATCAAACCACAGCCCTTTTCCCTCCATATTCACCGTCCAGGGCCACGGCCGGAAAGAAGAACCACTCTTTCGTCCCGTTTCTGACAATGAAATCGCGTGAAGAACAGAGGCCGGTACACCGGTTGCCTTCGCTGCGTTGTTGGCGGCCCTGCGACAAATCTCTTCCGTATCGGCCGTTGCTAGTGGAAAAACAGGATTTGCCACTAGCATTAATGATATAAGCGAGAACACTAACTTGGGTTTGGCCAATATGTGTGTTGAGCCGATTAGGAGATTTTTGACCATTTGATGCGCAATTCTTGCTGTATCCGGTTGGTGTCAAAACTACCTAAACTTGGTTTAAATTGTGTAACCAAACACCTGCCTAAAATTCGGTCTTCGTTCCTAGCAACTCATTTATAATGTTTCGGGTGACGCGACTTCCTTGGAGCAAAAACCGACCATGCGCCACCGATTGGTCTCGCATATGTTCTTTTGTGTCAGCATCAATTCCGACAGCCGCCGACTGTAGCTGCAATACTGGTGCCAATGCCAGTTTTGCAGCCGCAGATTTGCCGGGAATATCGAGGTTTGATATCTGATTCCAGTCACCAGATCGCCAGGCCGCACTGTCGCGCGCATCTGCGTCACCAAATTTTTCATAAAGCCGGGCCGCGTTTTTGAAATCTCCGGACTGCTCCGATATTTTCGCGCGCAGTTGATCTGCAGCTTGACTCTGTAAACCGGCCAGTTTTTCAGTTGCACTCGCAGTGTGTCCGTCTGCGAACGCAATTTTGGCCCGTAAGAGAGTTAGATCTTCATCTCTACTGTCAACAATGGGGGCAACAGTTTCCCAAGCCGCCAAATAAAACCCAAGTTCAAGCAGTCGCGCTGCAACTGCCTTTCTTGCAGCTGTTGTTGCTACACTTTGGTCGAGGTCTGAAAATTCGTTTTTTAATGCAATTTCCAGGAATTCTCCATCGCTGGAGTTTGAGGTATTCCTTAGATGCGCTTCTGCGCGTAATTCCAGCGCCTCATTTGGTGCCATATCACCGGTCCTGATCGCCGAACTGATCCGCGCAAACGTCGTCTTGATATTTCCGTTAGTAGCAAACGCCCGGATCGAAGCACGCATCAGCTGACCGCCCAATTCCAGCCCGCGATACTCTACAGCAAGGGCATCGGCTGACCGGGCCACAGCTTCGCGAACCGGTTGTCCGTTTTCTAAAGTCGCGTCAATCATCTCAACCAGTGCCACCGCCGATTGCGGGCTGTCGGCATCCACAACCAAATTCCAACTGTCGATCGACTGACTAATATTTCCGCTCGTTGCCGCTATTCGCGCTTCAGTCAGGTTAAATCTTGGCCCATCCGTGGCTGACGCACGATCAATTAGATCGCGAATGGCTTTTGCCGCCTCGACGTCTTCTGCGGCAAGAAACCGCGCTACAACTAGTGGTCCAAGATGTTGGCGCAAATGTACCGGCAAACCTGAGAATGTTCGCAATATGGCTTTGACATCGTGAACATTTCCTTCGGGAATGGCGTCCAGAGCCAAAATTCCCCACAGCGAGGCAGAAGTTGCACAGCTGGCTTGTGCCTGCACTATCCCATTTTCTGGTAACTGGTCTTCGTCCAAAATGGACGCAAGTTCACGCAAAATTTTCGCTGACCGAGTCCGAGCATCAAAGATATCGAGAACAGCCTTAGCTTCGGCACCAAAACCCATGAATATGTAGCGTTGTGCCAGCCGTTCTACGGCCACAGGATCTGGTTT
>JAHRVD010000226.1 GCA_019090845.1 Marinosulfonomonas sp. | reverse complement strand
TATCTAAACCGGTTTTGCCTGCGGGGAGCAGGCGCTGTTTGCAACCACATGTGAATTGTCACATTCGAAACGCCCTGCCACCCCCCGGCGGGGCGTTTCAACATTTTTCTGCCGCTCAACGCAAGATCACTCCTGGGTTCATGATGCCCAGCGGGTCAAGTGCCGTCTTGATCGCCCGCATCGCGGACAGCTTTACTGGGTCGCCGTAGCGTTCCAGCGTGGCCACATTCAGCCGCCCGATGCCATGTTCGGCGCTGAACGATCCGCCAAACTCTGCCACCAGATCCTGAACGACACCCTTTAGTTCTTTTCCCAACGCCCCATAGTCTGCTTTGCTGCGCCCCTTGGCCGGAAACAGGTTGTAGTGCAGGTTTCCATCCCCCAGATGGCCAAAACTATTTATGCGAATATCACCATAGCGGCTTAGCTCCTCGGCCCCCCGGCGAATGAAATCGGGCACCGCCCCCACCGGAACCGAGATATCGTTGGACGCCAACGCCCCGATCGCCTTGTTTGCGGATGGAATAACCTCTCGCACATGCCAGAATTCCTGGCGCTGCGCCTCGCTTTGGGCAATCAACCCGTCACTGACCAGCCCCGTCTCTGCCGCTTGGGCGAACAGCTCTGTCAGGGCGTCCTTGGGATCAGCGCTGCCAGATATCCCAAGGTCGATCAGCACTGACCACTCTGGCGGCTGGGCGAATGGCTGGCGCACTTGCGGCATGGTTTCGCGCACGAATTGCAAGCCGGTGCCATGGATCAGCTCAAAGGCGGATATCGCCCCACCGAAGCGGCGTTGCGCCAGTTCAAGCAAGTTCAGCGCCCCATCCGGATCAGGCACAATCATCAGCGCCGCCCCAGTGCTGTCAGGCTTGGGGAACAGGCGCAAACTGGCGGCCGTGATGATCCCCAGCGTCCCCTCAGCACCGATCAGCAGATTGCGCAGATCATAGCCGGTGTTGTCTTTGCGAAGCCGCTTTAGCCCGTGCCAAATCTGGCCATCAGGCAACACTGCTTCCAGCCCCAGACACAGATCGCGCGCATTGCCATAACGGATCACATTAACCCCACCGGCGTTGGTGGACAGGTTGCCGCCGATGCGGCACGATCCTTCCGAGGCCAGCCATAATGGAAACAAGCGGTCCCGGGCGTCTGCGGCGGCGTGAACATCATGCAAAATAGCACCAGCTTCGGCGATCATCACCCCATCAAGCGGGTCCACAGATCGGATTTTAGTCATCCGTTCCAAAGAGATAAGAACCGGAGACGGTCCATCTTCTATGATCTGGCCACCAACCAGCCCGGTGCCCCCGCCATAAGGAACAACCCCAACCTTCGCATCCGCGGCCATTTGCACAACTGTCGCGACCTCTTGGGCCGTGGATGGTGCCAGAATTACGCCGGCCTGACCTTTGTAGGTGCCGCGCGGCTCTTCAAAATACCGCGGCTCGGGCGGGCGGAACGTCTTTGCAGGCAGGGCTGCGCGAAGGGCCGTAACCAATGTATCGTTCACCGGGTTCAATGGCATGTCTTATCCCCTTAAGTGCCGATCGCAATTTCCAAGCAACCATAGACCGCAGGTGCCAACCGCACAAAGTGCACATCTAATGCGCCCATCGGGGCGCTCTGTTTCACTGCCCTATCCGGCGTCGGATTTTCCGCGTCGGTCGCCATGCAAATTCGCATAAAGCACATGTGTCCGCCAGCGCCCGTCAATCTGCAGATAGCTCTGCGCCACACCTTCATATTTATAGCCGCATTTTTCCAGCACCCCGCGGGACGCCATATTTTCCGGCAGGCAGGCGCTTTCAACCCGGCTAAGATCAAGCGTCGCAAAGGCATAATGCACCATCGCCGTCAGGGCTTCGCGCATATAGCCTGCCCGCGCAAATGGCTGTCCGATCCAATATCCGCAGGTTCCGGCCTGCGCCGGACCACGGCGGATATTATCCAGCGTAATCGCGCCCAAAAGCGCGTGGTCATCGCGCCGGATCAGGAACAGTGGCACAGCGCTGCCATTGTTGATCGAGCGTTGCGCCCAATAGACCCGATTGGTGAAAGATTTGCGCGTCAGGTGGTCGGGCGACCAGGTCGGCTCCCAGGGCTTCAGAAAATCCGCACTTTCGCGGCGCAGAGCAGCCCATTGGCGATAGTCCGAATGAAGCGGTGCGCGCAACGTCATGCGCTCGGTTTCAACCCGGATTTTTCGCCGTCCACGCAACATCAGGCAGCAAGCCTGTCGCGCAGCTCTGCCAGACGCGGCGCCTGCGCGACCGGCCCATAAAGCGCCAGCGCTGCATTGGCCTGCGCCATGTTTGCGGCGAATTCCCGGACATCTGTGGTGGTCACCGCATCAATCTGCCCAACAATTTCATCCAGTTTCGGCACTCGATCCCAGATTGCCACCATCCGCGCCAGCCGTTCTGCGCGCGACGACGGGCTTTCCAGCCCCATCAGCATCCCGGCCTTCATTTGTGTGCGCGCGCGCGCAACCTCGGCGTCTGACATATCGTCAGCGGCGCGTTTCATTTCATCCACCGTTATCTTCGCCAGTTCATCAACCTGCTGCGCGCTTGTGCCCGCATAAATCGTCGTCATACCAGTTTCCGAGAACGCACCAGCCTGCGCATAGATCGTATAACAAAGGCCGCGCTTTTCGCGAATTTCCTGAAACAGTCGCGACGACATTCCGCCGCCAAAAGCTGTTGCAAAAATCTGCGATGTATAAATCGCCGGGTCGCGATAACCGGGCCCTTCCAGTGCCAGTGCAAAGTGCGCCTGTTCCAGAGCCTTTTCTTCGCGCCGCTCACCACCGGTGAAAGTCGCCTGCTGAACGACATCCGGGGCCCCTGGTGTCAAATACCCAAAAATTTTCTCAGCCGCGCGAACAATGGTTGCATGGTCCACCCCACCGGCCGCCGACAGGATCATCCGTTCGGGACCATAATGCTGGCCCACAAACCCCGAAAGGTCATCGCGCCCGAAACCCGACACCCGTTCCGCCGGCCCAAGGATCTGTCTCTTATACACATCTGACGC
>JAHRVD010000225.1 GCA_019090845.1 Marinosulfonomonas sp. | reverse complement strand
GGTTACGGCCTAAACCGGCTTCGTGATGCAGGGGTGGGGTGCGCTGAATGGACCCGCCATTGCACTTATGCTGACCCGTCGCGGTTTTATTCGTACCGCAGAAGCACCCATCAGGACCAGGCTGACTACGGCCGCCTGATTTCCGCTATTTGCCTCTGACCGATTGTTGATTCCCTAATTTTCGCCTGATCGTTTCGAAAACGTATACAATCAGGCGGGATTGTGACCATATCTCGCCTCATTTCCGACATGTTCTGGAATAACCCCCTAAACAAATGACGTAATTTTGCCGCAAAACACCAACAATTACTGCTGTTTTCCAAACCGGTCCACACCAAGGTGATTAATCCGGTGGCGAAAGAGAAATCATTTCCGACCGCCAAACTGACGCCCCAATACGCGCGCATAAATAGGTCACAGGCAGCAAGCAGAGCGGATCAACCGCCGAGCGACAGGAGAATAACCGGATGACACGTAAAAGCCGCTGGATGAGCTCGGTTCTGACCGAGGCCCGAAAATCAGACACAAAGATGCCTTGGGCCCGCGGCGTGTCTCCAAAAACCAGTAAACAGCGCTGTGAGCAGTACGAATCTGAAGAGCCATTAACGAAGGCAAAAGTCCCCGAATCCCTCTGATTAACGATTGAATATCATTAAGGGTCGCTTGGAAAAGCGGCCCTTTTTTTAACTTTTGTGGCACCAATGCGACGGCAATCTGGCGGATAATATTTGTATTTAGAAACAAAGGCCCGGCCAGACATAGGATTAGCTGCGGTTATTTCACAAACAACGTAATCATTTGACTTAATGCATCGTTAAGTGGTTAGTGAACACATCCAGTCCCTCTGCAAGTGGGTGGGGGCGTGGTGCAGATGTGACCAGGACGTAAGGACTGATCGCATGAGTTATATAGTACGTTCCAACGCCGCAATGCCGAAACCGCGCGCTTGGACAGTGAATCAACCGACCGAGCAAAAAGTGCGGTCGGAATCGGCAAAAATAATGACCCGTCGCGTCGATATCGAATGGATGTCGGGTGATGGTGAAATTCATCAGAAATCTGCCATTGCGCCAGCAATGCCACTATTTGAAGACGCGTTCTGCGCTTTTGCACAGGGCACGCTGATCCAGACTGCAGACGGTTATGTGGCAATTGAAGACTTGTCCCCCGGCATGCAAATCGCAACCGCTGACGGTGGAACACAACCATTGAAATGGATCGGCTCCATGACGATCTTTCCACATAACGTGAACTTGGGCGTGGAAGAAGCGTCTCTGTTCAGATTGACTGAAGGCGGATACGGGCTGGACCGCAGTGCGCCTGACCTGATGCTAGGGCCATCGGCCCGGCTGCTGCCCGGCATAATGGCTACCGACTCCTCTTCCTGCCTGATCCCGATAGAAGAATTGGCCGACGGCAATTCAGTAATCCGCATTCGGCCATTTTCGCCGGTTCGGGTGTTTCACATCTGTCTGGACAGCCATCGTCTGATAAGAGCAAACGGCGTTCTCGCCGAAACATTCCACCCCGGCGGAAACACGCATATGCATCTGTCACACGAAATGTTTGCCCACTATCTGGCGCTTTTCCCGCATGTGACCAGCGAGGCCGATTTCGGCCCGCTTAATCACAAGCGCTGAAACCAAAGCTCCGCCTGCGTCACATTTGTGCCCGCAGGCGGTTTTCCAACACATCAAATGGAACACCCGGCTCGTCTTTTGCGCAGCGGATGACAAGCGAGGTTTTTACACTCGCAACATTGTCTGCCGCTGTTAGCTGTTCGGTCAGGAAAGTCTGGAAGCTGGATAAATCCGGGGCAACGCATTTCAGTACAAAATCGACTTCTCCGTTCAGCATGTGGCACTCGCGCACAAACGGCCAGTTTCGGCAGCGTTCTTCGAATGCGCCCAGATCAGTTTCGGCCTGACTTTGTAGGCCCACCAGTGCGAAAACCTGAACTTCAAAACCAAGGGCGCGGCTGTCCACCTCGGCGTGATAGCCGCGGATATAGCCTGCTTCTTCCAATGTGCGGACCCGGCGCAAACACGGTGGCGCGGAAATCCCAACACGTCTGGCAAGTTCGACATTGGTCATGCGACCGTCGGTCTGTAGCTCTGCCAAGATTTTTCGGTCAATTGGGTCAAGTTTGTTAATCTGCATTGTGGCGCCTCCGAATTTTCACAAGTTAATCAAAACCTGCCCTGCACGCAATAAAATTTCACAATCGCGCAATTTCATTAGCCAATAATTGCAAAATCCCGGAACCGGGAATTTGGCCAATAGCGGGCCTTCCAACCGGCCCTTGGCATGGCTATATCGGTGAGCGAATAACCTTTGGGGGCAAGATGTCTGATACCAAACACAGCAAAGTTCTTATCATCGGGTCGGGCCCGGCGGGCTACACTGCGGCGGTTTATGCGACGCGGGCGATGCTGGAACCGGTATTGCTGCAAGGCATTCAGCCCGGCGGCCAGCTGACAATTACCACAGAAGTGGAAAACTGGCCCGGCGACGTAATGGTACAAGGCCCGGATCTTATGGTTCGAATGGAGGCCCACGCGCGCGACGTTGGCACCGAAATTATCGGTGATCACATTTCCAGCGTCGATCTGTCTGTTCGTCCGTTCAGCGCCATTGGCGACAGCGGCACGCGCTACACGGCCGATGCGATCATCCTTGCGACCGGTGCACAGGCAAAATGGCTGGGCTTACCGTCGGAAGAAAAATTCAAAGGGTTCGGTGTTTCGGCCTGCGCCACCTGCGACGGCTTTTTCTATCGTGGGCAAGAGGTTGTGGTGATCGGTGGCGGCAACACTGCCGTGGAAGAGGCACTTTTCCTGACGAACTTTGCGTCCAAAGTCACCCTGATCCACCGGCGCGATGAGTTGCGGTCAGAAAAAATTCTGCAACACCGGTTGCTTAACAACGACAAGATCGAAGTCCTTTGGGATCATCAGGTCGAAGAAGTCTTTGGTGGCGAAAGCCCACTTGGCGTCGAGGGCGTTCGTGCCAAAAACGTCAAGACTGGCGACATTACCGAAGTTCCCTGCACCGGCGTGTTTGTAGCAATTGGTCATGCTCCCGCGTCTGAACTGGTCAAGGACCAGTTGGAAACTCACATGGGGGGATATGTCGTGACCCAGCCAGACTCCACCGCCACGTCCATCCCCGGTGTTTTTGCGGCGGGCGACCTGACGGACCACAAATATCGCCAAGCGGTGACTTCGGCAGGCATGGGTTGTATGGCCGCTTTGGAAGCGGAACGTTTTCTGGCCGAGCAGGAAACAGCGGACGCCGCCAACCAAGCGGCAGAATAACGCGACGGCCCGGCTGGTTTTAACAGATCGTATTTGGCGGCGCTGTGGTGGGGACAATCGGATGGTCGCAGCCCCGCGATCTAAGTTGATTCCAATCTTGTGGCGAGTCCTGAGCACCGCCAGAAAAACAGCATTCGCCTTTTTCCCGGCCAACTTGGTCCAATCTTCTTGAAAGTCTGCATTTGTCCCTCTAGCTGACCTCTTTTGCCGCCAAAACCCCCTCTAAGCTTGAAATCCCCTGTATTCGCGGGATAAAGCCCGCGCAACACTGTATTATTCTCAAATTCGCCGATCACACAAAGGCCAGTACCCTATGCAATCGTCCAATCTTACTCCGATCCCAGAACTATATGTTTCCTACGAGTCCGCGCAAAAACTGAAAAGCGAGGCCGCTGACCTGCCTAGCTGGGATTTAACCCCGCGACAGATCTGCGATCTGGAACTGCTGATGAATGGCGGTTTCAACCCGCTCAAGGGTTTTTTGTCCGAAGCTGACTACAACAGTGTCGTGGACGACATGCGCCTTGCAGACGGCACCCTGTGGCCGATGCCGATCAACCTTGATATTTCCGAAAAATTCGCCGGCGAAATTGAACCGGGCCAAGACATCGCCCTGCGCGATCAGGAAGGTGTCATTCTGGCGACGATGACGATCACCGACAAATGGGTGCCCAACAAAGCCCATGAGGCCGAAAAGGTCTTTGGCGCTGACGACGACGCACATCCTGCGGTTAATTATCTGCACAACTCGGCTGGCAACGTCTATCTTGGTGGCCCTGTCACCGGAATTCAGCAACCCGTGCATTACGATTTTCGCGCCCGACGCGACACGCCTAACGAATTGCGCGCCTTTTTCCGCAAAGTCGGCTGGCGCCGGATCGTGGCATTTCAAACCCGCAACCCTCTGCACCGCGCACATCAGGAACTGACCTTTCGCGCCGCGAAAGAGGCGCAGGCCAATCTGCTCATCCACCCGGTTGTTGGTATGACCAAACCGGGCGATGTCGATCATTTCACCCGCGTGCGCTGTTATGAGGCCGTGCAGGACAAATACCCTGCTTCGACAACCACCATGAGCCTGCTGAACCTTGCCATGCGCATGGCCGGACCGCGCGAAGCCGTCTGGCACGGGCTGATCCGCGCCAACCATGGCTGCACCCATTTCATCGTGGGTCGGGATCACGCCGGTCCGGGTAAGAATTCGGCTGGCGACGATTTTTACGGCCCCTATGACGCGCAGGACCTGTTTCGCAAACATCAGGACGAAATCGGCGTCGAAATGGTTGATTTCAAACATATGGTCTATGTGCAGGAACGCGCGCAATACGAGCCTGCGGATGAGATAAAGGGCGACGTCACGGTTCTGAATATTTCTGGCACCGAGTTGCGCCGCCGTCTGGCAGAGGGCCTTGAAATCCCCGATTGGTTTTCATTCCCCGAGGTTGTCAAAGAATTGCGCCGCACCCGTCCGCCCCGCAGCCAGCAGGGGTTCACCGTCTTTTTCACCGGCTTTTCCGGGTCTGGAAAATCCACCATCGCCAATGCGTTGATGGTTAAACTGATGGAAATGGGTGGTCGTCCGGTGACATTGCTGGATGGCGATATCGTTCGTAAAAACCTGTCCTCGGAACTTGGGTTTTCAAAGGAACACCGTGACCTGAACATTCGCCGTATCGGCTATGTCGCATCCGAGATCACCAAGAACGGCGGCATTGCGATCTGCGCACCAATCGCGCCCTATGCTACGACCCGGCGCGCCGTGCGCGAAGATGTGGCCGAATTTGGTGCCTTTATCGAGGTCCATGTAGGCACCTCGATCGAAGAATGCGAACGGCGCGATCGCAAAGGTCTTTATAAGCTGGCACGTGAAGGGAAAATCAAGGAATTCACCGGTATTTCCGATCCTTACGACGTTCCACAAGACCCCGAACTTCGGGTCGAGACGGAAAACGTCGATGTGGACAATTGTGCTCATCAAGTGATCCTGGAACTTGAAAGCATGGGCCTGATCACGGCCTGATCCGGTGGCCCCCAAGGCGTTCATATTCGATGTTTTTGGCACGTTGGTTGACTGGCGCAGTTCAGTCGCCCGTGCGCTAACGCCGGTGCTTGCGCAAAAAGGTATCACCACGGACGCTTTGGCGTTCGCGGATGC
>JAHRVD010000224.1 GCA_019090845.1 Marinosulfonomonas sp. | reverse complement strand
TCACCCGCACCGTAAACCAGCCGCCAGCCTTCATTCGCGATCATCTGGCCGAGGGCTTCGGCTTTTACTGTGTAAGCAGGCCTGTTACCCGGGCGCGAACCACAGTAAACACACACCGAGAAAACTACGTTGTTCATGATTTTGGGACACCTTGTTGTTTTGACCCCTGATAGCGGGGTTGATAGGGTCGCTCAAGCGTCTCGGACAGGTCGGGCGAAATAGGGATATATTTGAATGTTAAGCTGGTCATCCATGGGAACGGGCGCAAAGACCGCCGCGGGCGGCGCTGCTGCAATCGTATTGGGGCTTGTGGTCTATCTGGGCTATCAACTGACCGGCCAGCCGGCGGTGCAGGAACCAACCGAGGTTGCGGTCGCAGTTCCGCCTGCAAAGGCCTCTCAGGCACCGGCAACATCAACAACACCCGCATCTGACGAACCCCAGACCAGCGACGAGGTGACACCAACAAAAAACACTCCGGAACCGGCAGCACCGGAACCCAAGCCCGAAATCACGGCGATCATGCCATCGTTTGACATTGTCCGCGTCGATGCGGATGGGGCGACGCTGATTGCGGGCCGGGCAGAACCCATGTCGCAGGTGTCGGTCTATCTGGACGATGTGGTCGTGCATCAGGCGGGGGTGGCCTCGGGCGGTAGTTTCGTTGCGATGATTACAATCGCGCCATCGGATGTTGCGCGTCAGCTTAGTCTGGAATCCCAATTGGGCGATGGACCGGCGCAGCGGTCGGTTGAAACAGTAGTGGTTGCGCCGCGTCCGGCGCCCCAAGTTGCAGCAGTGGCTGAACCGGCGACACCAACGGTGCCTGCGGTTTCCACAGCCCCGACCGGGCAGACCGAAACCGAAACCACCCAAGCGACCGGCGACGCCAAGGCAGTCGACGCGCCCCAGTCAGAGGTTGCCGTCGCTCAAGTCCCTGCCGCTACTCCGGCGCCAACTGTGACCGAGCCAACAGCAACTGCCGTTGAGCAGGCGCAAGCCCCTGCAGTTGTGGCGGCACCCAAGCCCGTCGTTGAGCAGGCACAAACCCCTGCAGTTGCTGCCACGCCCAAGCCCGTCGTTGAGCAGGCACAAGCCGCGGCAGTTGCACCGACACCCAAGCCCGCCGTTGAGCAAGCGCAGGCCGCGGCAGTTGCGCCGACCTCTGAACCTGCGCCAAAGGCCGCTCCAACAGTTTTGCTGGCCAACCAAGACGGCATCAAGGTTTTGCAATCGGGCGGCACCGGGCCGGATGTTTTGCAGGCGATTGCACTGGATTCAATCACCTATGACCCATTGGGCGAGGTCACCTTGGCCGGACGCAGCACAGGTGACGGTTTTGTCCGGGTTTATCTGGACAACCAGCCGATCAAGACGTTGCAAATCGAGGCCGACGGGCGCTGGCGTGCGCCTTTGCCCGAGGTCGATACCGGCGTTTACACGCTGCGTATTGACGAGGTGAACACCCAGGGCACTGTCGTATCGCGGGTCGAAACGCCGTTCAAACGCGAAGAGCCAAAATTGCTTGCAGCGCTTGATGCGGGCGCTGCGCCAGAGCAGGGGATAAAGCTGTCGGTTGTAACCGTTCAGCCGGGCAATACACTTTGGGGCATCGCCAGTAAAAACTACGGCGACGGCATCCTTTATGTGCGTGTTTACGAGGCCAACAAAGACCGGATTCGCGACCCTGACCTGATTTATCCCGGGCAGGTATTCACAATTCCTGAATAGCGGGCTGGCAATTATCAATTTGGGCCCCTACCTGTTGCGTTCAACCTGAGCGGGGACCTCGCGTGCGCAGATCAACATATTCCAGCAAAGCGCCGACAGATGACGCCAAAGTTGCAGGCTGGCGCACCGTGCGCCGGGTCGTTCCCTATTTGTGGCCAAAGGATCAGGGCTGGGTAAAGCGCCGCGTTTTGCTGTCGATGCTCGCCTTGTTCGTGGCCAAGCTGATTTCGGTTGGCACGCCGTTCTTTTACAAGGCGGCGGTTGATGTTCTGTCGGGCGACGCGACGGGCGCGCAATTTCTGACCTATGGCGCGGTTGGGCTGACGGTGGCCTATGGCATCGCCCGGCTGATGAATGTCGGGCTGCAACAGTTGCGAGATACGATCTTTGCCCGCGTGGGGCAGCGTGCCTTGCGAATGCTGGCGCTGGAGACCTTTGAACATATTCACGCGCTGTCGATGCGCTATCATATAACCCGCAAAACCGGTGGTTTAAGCCGGATCATCGAGCGCGGCGTCAAAGGTGTAGAGTTTCTGCTGCGCTTCATGTTGTTCAGCATTGGGCCGCTGATCCTTGAACTGGCGATGATCTCGGTCGTGCTGTTCGTGGTCTTTGATGTGTCCTATCTGGCCGTCGTAGTGGTGACGATCGCGCTTTATGTCTGGTTCACCTTCAAGGTCACCGAATGGCGGGTGAAAATCCGCAAGGAAATGAACGATCAGGACACCGACGCCAACCAAAAGGCGATCGACAGCCTGCTGAATTTTGAAACCGTCAAGTATTTTGGCGCCGAAAAGCGCGAGGCAAGCCGCTATGACAGCGCGATGGAACGCTATGTGGCAGCAGCCCTGAAAACCAGCTATTCGCTGGCGTTTCTGAATTTCGGCCAGTCGGTGCTGATAACCGGCGGTTTGATCGCGGTGATGGTCATGGCCGCCCTTGGGGTTGAACGCGGCGAGCTGACGGTCGGCGATTTTGTGATGGTCAACGCCTATATGATCCAGATAACTATGCCGCTGAATTTTTTGGGCACGGTTTACCGCGAAATCCGCCAGTCGCTGGTTGATATGGCCGAGATGTTCAACCTGCTCGAACAGCCTTCGGAAGTTACCGACAAACCTGATGCCCCGGCGCTGGACGTGCACGGCGGCGCGGTGTTGCTGGATAATGTGGTGTTTGGCTATGACCCTGAACGCCCGATCCTGAAAGGGGTCAGTCTGGATATCCGGCCCGGCCAGACGGTGGCGATTGTTGGTCCCTCGGGGTCGGGAAAATCCACCATCGGGCGTTTGCTGTTCCGGTTTTATGACGTTTCGGGCGGGGCACTATGTATCGACGGGCAGGACGTGCGCGATGTGACCCAAGTCAGTCTGCACGGGGCAATTGGCGTCGTGCCTCAGGACACGGTGCTGTTCAATGACACGATCCGCTACAACATCGCCTACGGGCGACCGGAAGCCAGCCAAAAAGAGATCGAAGAAGCCGCAGCCGCCGCCGAAATCCATGATTTTATCGCCAGCCTGCCCGAAGGCTATGAAACGCAGGTGGGCGAACGCGGGCTGAAATTGTCGGGCGGTGAAAAGCAGCGCGTCGGTATTGCCCGCACCTTGCTGAAAAACCCGCCGATCCTGTTGCTGGATGAGGCAACCAGCGCGCTGGACAGCGAAACCGAACACGACATTCAGGACAGCCTGCGTGAAATGGGGCAGGGACGCACGGTGATTACGATTGCGCACCGCCTGTCCACGATCGCAGATGCAGACCACATCGTGGTGCTTGAGGATGGGCTGGTTGCCGAGCAGGGCACCCATGATGATCTGCTTGAGCGGGCCGGACGTTATTCCAAAATGTGGCACCGTCAGGCCGCCGAAGAGGACGAGGCTGCGGCTTAAATTGCCCAGCTGGCCACCACATGTCTTTAGCATGGCTTGGCAATCGCGAATGTGATGCGGTAAGAGAGTGAAATTCTATCAGGAGCCAGCCCGTGAGCGAGACCGACAGTTTTATCGAAGAAGTCAGTGAAGAGGTCCGCCGCGACCGTTTGTTTGCACTGATGAAGAAATACGGCTGGATCGCGATTCTGCTGGTTTTGCTGTTAGTGGGCGGTGCGGCCTATAACGAGCTGCGCAAATCCCAGCAGCGCAGCGCTGCACAGGCGCTTGGTGACAGCGCTATCAGCGCCTTGCGGCTGGAAGATGCGGCGGCGCGGATGGCTGCATTGAACGACATCGACGCACCCACGGCTGACGCGGCAGGGCTGCTGGCTTTGCTGGTGGCGGGCGAGGCCGTGAACGGCGAGGATACTGACGCAACCACGACAGCCCTAAAGGCGCTGGCCAGTGACGCCGACAGCGCACCGGTCTACCGCCACCTGGCAGAGCTGAAACTGATTTTGGCACAGGGCGAAGAAATAGCGCCGCAAGAGCGGATCGACCGGCTGAGCGCGCTAAGCGGTGCCGGGGCACCTTACCGGTTGCAGGCCGAGGAACAGATCGCGGTGGCCGAGGTCGCTTTGGGGCAAACGGACGCGGCTTTGAAGCGCCTGATGTTGTTGCTTGAAGACGGCGAGGCCAGCACGGCCTTGCGTCGGCGCGTTTCACAGTTGATTGTGGCCTTGGGTGGTCAGTTGGAACCTGCATAATGCAGGTGACGCTGTAACACTGGTGATTTGGGGGAATTTGCGTGGCTGTTTCTAAGCGCCTTTATCTACTTGGTATCGTGCTGGTTGCGCTTGTCGGATGCGGGCAGCGCGAAGTTCGACTGGCAGGTGAACGGCTGGATATCCGTCCCGGTGCCTCTGATGTCAGCGAAAATCAGGATGTTGCAATCGGGCTGGCCGCTCCGCTCAACAATACCGAATGGTCCCACCGGGGTGCCAGTGCGACCCATGCGTCGCGCCAAAGTGCATTTTCCGCCGCCCCGGAAAAAATCTGGTCTGCTTCGATTGGTCAGGGAAATTCTCGCAAGCACCGGATCAGCGCTGATCCTGTTGCCGCCGAGGGGCGGATATTTACGCTCGACAGCCGGGCACGGGTTGGCGCAACCGGCACTGCCGGGCAGGCAATCTGGTCGCGTGATCTGACGCCTGCGGATGACAAGGCTGATGACGCCTCTGGCGGCGGTCTGGCGGTTGTTGACGGACGGCTATACGTCACGACGGGTTTTGGCGATCTTTTTGCGCTGGATGCAGCGACGGGGGCCATCCATTGGCAACAGCGGCTTAATTCGCCCGCTGCCGGTGCCCCAACTGTCGCCAATGGCACGGTATACATTGCAACCCGCGACAGCCACGCATTGGCAATTGATGCGGGCGACGGGCGTTTGCGCTGGCAATTTCAGGGCGCACCATCAGTGACCGGCATTATCGGCGGGGCCGCCCCGGCGGTAGACAGCGGGCTGGCCGTATTCCCGTTCGGATCGACCCAGATTACCGGTGCTTACCCCAAAGGTGGCTTCCAGATCTGGGGTGGTTCGGCTGCGGGTAACAGGCTGGGCCGGGTGTATGGGCAGATCAAGGACATTTCCGGCGATCCGGTTTTGTCGGGCAATGCGGTTTATGTCGGCAATCCATCCGGGCGCACAGTGGCGCTTGACCGGGTTGACGGCACCACGCTGTGGATTGCGCCCGAGGGGGCTGTCAGCCCGCTGTGGGTGGCAGGTGGTTCTGTATTTCTGGTCTCGGATCAGGCCGAACTGGTGCGCCTGAACGCAAGCGACGGTAAACGAATTTGGGGCGTGCAACTGCCCGGTTTTCACCCCAAGCGGCGGGCCAAACGGCTGCGCGATGTCTATGCGCATTTCGGGCCGGTTCTGGCAGGCGGGCGGCTGTGGGTGGCATCCGATGACGGACAATTGCGCGGCTTTGATCCGGCCAACGGGCGGCAGGTGGCCACGGTTGATCTTGGCACCGGTGCGGCCAGTCGGCCGATTGTTGTTGGCGGCGTGATGTATCTGATCGACACAAAAGGCAAACTACAGGCTTTGCGTTAGCGCGGCCTTGGTGTATGCGGGCGTTTTCGTGATCGCGCCGGAGCGCAGCTATGACCTTTACACTCGCCATT
>JAHRVD010000223.1 GCA_019090845.1 Marinosulfonomonas sp. | reverse complement strand
TTGAAATGGCAGACAAACGGGCCGATGAGCTGTCTGGCGGGCAACGCCAGCGGGTGGGCATTTGCCGCGCGCTTATTCAGGATCCTTCGGTTTTATTGGTTGACGAACCGACGGCTTCGCTCGACCCCAAAACATCGCGCCAGATCATGCGTCTGATTGTCGAGCTTTGCGAAGAGCGCGAATTGGCGGCGATTGTGAATATTCACGACGTGGCACTGGCGCAGATGTTTGTGTCGCGTGTCGTAGGTCTGGAAAAAGGCACGGTCGTGTTTGACGGATCGCCCGATGAACTGACCGAGGATGTTCTGACCCGTATCTATGGCGAAGAAGACTGGTCCGAGACCATTCAAAAAGTTGAGGACGACGACGAAGAGGATGCAGCATAATGAGCGCTGCTCTTGAAGCCCGCCTTGGCAAACCGTGGAAAAAACCACCGTTCATAACGTCGTCAGTGCTGCGTTGGACGCTGATTGTCGGATCAATTATCTATCTGGTTCTGGCAATAGGTTCCTTTGAAGTGAATTGGGCTCGGGTCTATCGGGGCCTTGACCGGGGCTGGCAGTTTTTCATTGCGTTCACCCATCCTGACTTTGTTTCACGGGCGGGCGAAATCCGGGTCGGCATGATCGAAAGCGTGGTCATGGCTCTGGCCTCGACGGTGGTTGGCATCGCCGTTTCCATTCCAATCGGGCTGGGAGCGGCGCGCAATATTTCGATACTGCCGGTCTATCTGGTCTGCCGCTCGATTGTCGCTCTCTCTCGCGCGCTGAATGAAATCGTTGTCGCGATCCTGTTGGTAGCAATCTTTGGATTTGGGCCACTGGCCGGGTTTCTGACCCTTAGTTTTGCAACCATCGGTTTTTTATCAAAGCTGTTGGCCGAAGAAATTGAGGACATGGATAAAGTTCAGGCCGAGGCCGTTCGCGCCACCGGCGCCACATGGCTGCAACGCTATGTGTTCGGCATTCAGCCGCAGGTTATTCCACGCCTGATCGGGCTGTCGATCTATCGGCTCGACATCAATTTTCGTGAAAGCGCTGTGCTGGGGATCGTCGGTGCGGGGGGGATCGGTGCAACGCTGAACACCTCGTTTGACCGTTATGAATTTGACACCGCAGCGGCCATCCTGCTGCTGATCATCGGGACCGTCATGGTGCTGGAATACCTGTCAGGCATCATCCGCGCGAGGGTTCAGTAATGGCAATTTCAAGCAATGATGGCGTAAAGGTCTGGCAAAGGCGTGATCGCAATGGCCAGCTGAAAATTTGGGCGATGTGGCTGGTTGGCACGGCTGTTTTCATGTGGAGCTGGCAGCAAATATCGTCGGTGACGACATGGGCGTTTTTCTGGGATGCGCCGCGTATTGCAGCCGATATTGGCGGACGCGCTGTGCCGCCGCGCTGGTCCTATATGGACAAACTGTGGGAGCCGCTTTGGGACACGCTGAACATAGCCACACTTGGCACGGTGCTGGCGTTGATAATGGCCGTTCCGGTGGCCTTTCTGGCGGCGCGCAATACCACGCCCTCGGCGATATTCATTCGCCCGATTGCCTTGCTTATTATCGTGTCTAGCCGCTCGATCAACTCACTGATCTGGGCGCTGCTATTGGTGAAAATAATCGGCCCCGGCATATTCGCCGGGCTGATCGCGATTGCGATCCGCTCGATCGGATTTTGTGCCAAGCTGCTTTATGAGGCGATCGAAGAAATTGATGAAACACAGGTCGAGGCGATCACAGCTACTGGCGCAAGCCGCTGGCAGGTGATGGCCTATGGAATTGTGCCGCAGGTCTTGCCCGCGTTCGCAGGGATTTCAGTCTTTCGCTGGGACATCAACTTGCGCGAGTCCACAGTTTTGGGGCTGGTTGGCGCGGGCGGCATTGGTCTGCAATTACAAGGCTCGCTGAACACGCTGGCATGGCCGCAGGTCAGCCTGATCTTGTTGGTGATCCTGTTGGCGGTGATTGTCAGCGAATGGGTGTCTGCCAAGGTGCGTGGCGCGATTATTTGATGAGCAACCAGACCGACGAACAATGGGCATTTGATGCCTATGAGGGCGTGCGCGCCCGCCTGCCCCTGCCCGGATTTGCCAGACAATGGCGCACGGCTGATACGCTGGCCGATATTGCGCAGGATTTTGACGTGTTCCTGCTGGATGCGTTTGGCGTTCTTAACATCGGCGAAACCGCGATCGAAGGTGCGGCCGAACGCATTCGCGATCTGCGTGATGCGGGCAAGCGGGTGATGGTGGTGTCCAATGCAGCAGGTTACCCCAAACGCATCCTGATGGAGCGTTACAGACGGTTGGGATTTGACTTTGCGCCCGGGGATATTGTGACCAGCCGTGACGCCTTGTTGAGCGAACTGGCCACACGCGCACCGATGCGCTGGGGCATCATGGCGTCTCAGCGGTTCGGGATGGAAGAACTGGAACATCTGGATTGCCATTTCCTGACCGAGGATCCAGCCAGTTACGAGGCCGCAAAAGGCTTCCTGCTGATCGGCAGTGCCGAATGGACCCAAGAGCGTCAGGAATTACTGATCGAGGCAACCCGCCAAAACCCGCGCCCA
>JAHRVD010000008.1 GCA_019090845.1 Marinosulfonomonas sp. | reverse complement strand
GGCAAAGGCACGCGGATCATTGATCTGGGTGCACAGAAACTGGTGCATCTTAGCGGGCGTGGGGCTGCTGACCGGGTAAAGGACAGTTGCAAAGATGGTGCGATCATTGTTCTGGCGGGTAAATACGAAGGGGCGGCGGCCCCTTGTTTGTTGATTGATCGCCAGCGCTTGCAGGGGCTTGGGTCTGCTGCCGTGTCGTTGCAGGCCGACAGTGTGAAAATCCTTGGCGCACGTGAATTTTCCGGAGAGCGACTGTGGAATTCGCCAAAGCTGCGAAAATGAGACATCTGCGATGTCACGACGAAGGAATTGCGCCGTGGCTTCGCCACATCGTGCTGGTTCAGACGGGGCAAAACCTCGTGTCCCAAAAAATCATGAAAAACCGCCGCGCCGCAGGCGCGTCATTCGGGTCAATTGCCGATAAATCGAACGGTCGCTTAGTAGGTGCGGATCAGCCCGACCAGCCGTCCCTGAACCTTGACCTGATCGCCGCGGAAAACGCGCGTTTCATAGGCCGGGTTCGCCGCCTCTAGTGCAATCGCGCTGCCCTTGCGGCGAAAGCGCTTCAGCGTCGCCTCATAGCCCTCAACAATCGCCACGACGATATCGCCGTTGTCGGCTGTAATCCCCTCGCGGATCACCACGACGTCACCATCATTGATGCCCGCGTCAATCATCGAGTCACCCTTGACCTCCAGCGCATAATGATGCCCGTTGCCCTGCAACATAGTTCCCGGAACAGCGACGTTATGGGATATCTCGCTGATCGCTTCGATCGGCACCCCGGCAGCAATCCGACCCATCACCGGCACTTCAATCGCATCGACCGTATCAACGGGCATTGCATTGGCGGGTGCGTCGCGCCGATCACCCTCGATCACGCGCGGGGTGAAACCGGTGGTTTTTTCCATCGCTTCGGGAAGCTTCAGGATTTCCAGCGCGCGGGCACGATGTGCAAGGCGGCGGATGAAACCGCGTTCTTCCAATGCAGTAATCAGCCGGTGGATGCCGGATTTGGACCGCAGATCAAGCGCCTCTTTCATTTCGTCAAACGAGGGCGGCACGCCGTCGCGCTGCACGCGGGCGTGAATGAATTTCAATAATTCCAACTGTTTTTTGGTCAGCATCTGCTCGATTCCTCCGACGTCAATCTGTCGCCCTATCATGGGCGTTCAACAAATGTTCTATCGGTGTTCTCGTTATGTGTCAACAATCTGGGTCAAATTGCTACAAATTCGACCGATTCGCCAATTTCGCGGGCCGGGTCGTCGACCGGGCGGATCAACAGGGCGTTTACATCTGCCAAGACCGACAACAAGGCGCTGTCTTGACGTTTAGCGGGTGCGATTTCCCCGTCGTTAACACGGGCCCGCATATAGTGCGCCCGTGCGCCGTTGACCGGTAAGGGTGCGGCCAGTTTGGCCGTTGCGCGAGGTGCTGCCTGCGCCCCAAGCCCGAGCATTTTGCGCAGCATTGGCAGCATGAATACATGGCCGCAGACCATCGAGGACACCGGGTTTCCCGGCAGGCCCAGCAACACCGCGTCGCCCAGCCGCCCCGCCATCAGCGGTTTTCCCGGACGCATGGCGATTTTGTAAAATGCGCGTTCCAGCCCCAGATCGGCAGCCACGCTGGCCACCAGATCATGATCGCCGACCGAGGCACCGCCGATGGTGACAATCAGGTCTGCATCGGCGGCAAGGCTCAGCACATTTTTAAGCGAGGACACGCTGTCGCGCGCGATCGGCAGCAGGCGGGCTTTTGCGCCGGTCTGGCGCGCCAGCGCCATAAGACCAAAACTATTGGAGGCGATGATCTGATCGGGGCCGGGGGTCTGACCGGGCATTACCAACTCGTCGCCCGTCGCAATCAGCGCCACAACGGGCGCGCGGGTGACCGGCACGGTTGCGATATTCATTGCCGCGAGCAGGGCCAGATCATTGGCGCTTAGGCGGCGCGGCGCGGCAATTTCATCGCCGGATTTGAAATCTGAACCAATCGCGCGGATGTGGTGGTTGGGCTCGGATGCGCCTTGCAGGGTAATTGTGTCCCCGATGCGTGTTACGTCTTCCTGAATAACCACGGTATCAGCACCTGCCGGAACCGGGGCGCCGGTGAAAATGCGCGCTGCCTGACCTTCGGTGAGGCGGGTATCAAACCCATGCCCGGCGGCAGAGGTGCCGATCACGGCGAGCTTTGCACCCACACCGGTATCACCGGCACGCACCG
The DNA here is from genome assembly GCA_019090845.1 of Marinosulfonomonas sp. Classification (GTDB taxonomy): domain Bacteria; phylum Pseudomonadota; class Alphaproteobacteria; order Rhodobacterales; family Rhodobacteraceae; genus NORP110. Next base: position 1,346 of record JAHRVD010000008.1, on the reverse strand, counting down.
CATACCCGTCCATCGCAGAGGATGAAAACGGCGGCTGGTCACGGCGCGCCACAACAGGGCGGGCCAGAACCCGGCCAAGCGCTTGGGCCAGCGGGATGTCTTCGTGAGGTAACGGGGCGACCAAGTCTAGCGCCAGTTCCAGCGCCTGTTCAACGGATATCATCAGATTGCCTCGTAGCGGCCTGATTTTCCGCCGTCTTTCAGGACCAGACGTATGTCGCCGATGATCATGGATTTTTCTACCGCTTTGACCATGTCGTAAACCGTCAGGCAGGCGACTGAAACGGCTGTCAGGGCTTCCATTTCTATGCCAGTCTGCCCGGTTGTTTTTACTGTCGCTTGCACCCGAACACCGGGCAGATCTGCATCTGGCGTCAGGTCCAATGCAACTTTGGTAATCGGCAGCGGGTGGCATAGCGGGATCAGATCGGCCGTTTTCTTGGCCGCCATGATACCGGCAAGGCGCGCAACGCCCAGAACGTCGCCCTTTTTGGCACTGCCTTTGTTAATAATATCAAGCGTTTGTGCGGTCATGGTGATCTGACCCTGCGCCACGGCGGTCCGCTCGGTGATGGGTTTAGCGGAAACATCCACCATATGGGCCGCGCCCTTGGCGTCAAAATGGCTGAGTTTATCCATCAGGTGTTACCGTCTGTTGGGTGATTGGCGTCTGACAGGATCTGGCGGGTTGCGGCCTCGACGTCGGCCTGACGCATCAGGCTCTCACCGATCAGAAAGCTGCGGGTGCCGTATTGGGCCAGATCGGCCAAATCCTGAGCGTTGTTCAGCCCGCTTTCAGACACCAGCAGCTTGTCGGCAGGTGCGATGCGCGCCAGACGACGGGTGGTTTCAAGGTTGGTTTTGAACGTCCTGAGGTCGCGGTTATTGATGCCCAGAAGCGGAGATTTCAGCGCAGCCGCGCGTTCCAGTTCGGCTTCGTCATGAACCTCGACCAGAACATCCATATTCCAGGCGGTGGCAGCACTTTCAAGTTCTACGGCCTGTGCGTCGGACACGCTGGCCATGATAATCAGGATGCAATCGGCCCCCCATGCGCGGGCCTCGGTTACTTGATAGGTATCATAAAGAAAATCTTTGCGCAGGACGGGCAGGGTGGTGGCGCCGCGCGCGGCGATCAGAAATTCGGGGGCCCCCTGAAAACTGGGCGTGTCTGTCAGCACCGACAGGCATGTGGCGCCACCAGCAGCATAGGCGCGGGCAAGCATGGGGGGATCAAAATCGGCGCGGATCAGGCCTTTGGACGGGCTGGCCTTTTTGATCTCGGCGATAAGCCCGTAACCCTCGCGAGAAGCGCTGTGCAAAGCGGCGGCAAAGCCACGGGTGGG
>JAHRVD010000222.1 GCA_019090845.1 Marinosulfonomonas sp. | reverse complement strand
GTTCCCCGCTACACCAGCTATCCCACAGCGCCGCAGTTTTCTGCAAGCGTTGACGCGAAGCTGACGGACGACTGGATCCGCGCGATTCCGGTCGGATCAAAGGTTTCGCTTTATGCGCATGTGCCATTTTGCAAACGCCTGTGCTGGTTTTGCGCCTGCCGCACTCAGGGCACGACAACGCTTTCTCCAGTTCAGGCCTATATTGAAACGCTGGAACAGGAACTGGCCACCATAGCTGAACGTCTGGCCGACGGGATTTGTATCGAGCATCTGCACTGGGGCGGTGGCACGCCAACGATTCTTCCCGCCGAGACGATCGCCCGGCTGGCCGACACGATTTTCAGCCATATTCCACTTGCCCAAGGCGCGCAGTTCTCGGTTGAAATTGATCCAAATGAGATTGACAACGCCCGTCTGGACGCACTTGCGGCAGCGGGCATGAACCGGGCGTCAATCGGCGTGCAGGATTTTGACCCGCTCATTCAAGAGACCATCGGTCGAATTCAGAGTTATGAGATTACCCACAAGGCGGTCGAGGCGCTGCGCGAACGCGGGATCGACAGCCTCAATATGGATATCCTTTACGGCCTGCCACACCAAACCAATGCCGGGATTTCTGAAAGTGTGCAAAAGGTCCTATCGCTGTCGCCAGATCGCGTCGCGCTTTACGGCTATGCCCATGTTCCCTGGATGGCAAAACGTCAAACGATGATCCCCACTGATGTCCTGCCAACCCCGGAAGAACGCCTTGAACTATTTGACACCGCCCGACAGTTATTTTTGGCGGATGGATACGAAGAAATCGGCATCGACCATTTTGCCCGGCCCGGCGACGGGTTGGCAACAGCGCAGAAAAGCGGGCAACTGCGCCGCAACTTTCAAGGCTACACCGAGGATAAATCGCAGACACTGATCGGCATCGGTGCCTCGGCCATTTCACGGTATCCGGGCGGTTACGCGCAAAACAACCCATCAACATCAGCCTATCAGGGATTGGCAAGAGACGGGCAACTGGCCACCTCACGCGGGCATGAATATGTGCGTGACGATCTGCTTCGCGCACGTCTGATTGAGGCTTTGATGTGTGATTTCAGCATCTCTATCAGCGACATTGCGGCGCAGACGCACACATCACCGGACCATGTGCGGGACCTTTTGAACGATCTTCCGCAGCATTTTCCGGGAATGATCTTATTTGGTCCGGAAAAGTTGGAAATATTGCCCCACGCCCGGCCACTGACACGGATGATTGCGCGCCATCTGGATGCCTACGACATGTCGCAGTCCGGCCACTCGCCCGCTGTCTGAATTTTCGGCTGGCGCTTAATCAGAATTCAGGCGAATTTGCGCGCGAACGGACCGGGGGCCTGCATGAAACTGCTTGACGAACTTGCCGAAATTCTGGGCCAACAGCATGTGCTGACCGGGCCAGGCGCGGCCAAATACAGCATCGACTGGATGAAAAAATACCCCAGCGATCCATTGGCCGTTCTGCGCCCCGCCAACACAGCGCAGGTAAGCGCGGTAATGAAACTGGCCAGCGCCAGCAAGACGCCTGTCGTGCCGATTTCAGGCAATACCGGGCTGGTGGGGGGCACTCAAGCGCGCGCTGCTTTGATGATCTCGCTAGAGCGGTTGAACCAGATCCGTGAAATACGGCCGCAATCGCGGATTGCGATTGTGCAAAGCGGCGTCATTCTGGCAAATCTGCATGATGCTTGTGAACAACACGGGCTGACGTTTCCGCTGTTCTTTGGTGCGCGCGGCTCGGCGATGATAGGCGGCAACCTGTCCACCAACGCTGGTGGCTCGAACGTATTACGCTATGGAAATACCCGCAGTCTGGCGCTGGGGCTAGAGGTCGTATTGCCGGACGGCACAATCGTTAATCTGATGAGCGAACTGCACAAAGACAACACCGGTTTTGACCTTAAAAACCTGTTCATTGGGGCCGAAGGGACACTTGGAATTATCACTGCCGCCGTGCTGAAACTGGTTCCCAAACCGCGCGCCTATGCCACAGCAATGGTCGCCGTTGCATCCCTGCCGGCTGCACTGGTGTTGCTTAACCGCCTGCAGGATGAAACCGGCGGCATGGTCGAAGGATTCGAGTTCATGCCGCGCACCTATTTGGACCGGCTAAAATTGATCTTGCCCGAGCTTACCCCACCGCTTGGTTATGACCGGGACATGACTATTCTGGTGGAACTGGGCGCAACCGCACCGCGCGATGTCGCACCACTGGAAGACGGGTCGATCCCGGTGGTCAATTTTCTGGAAGACACGCTTGGCGCGTTGATCCAAGAAGATCTGGCCCAAGACGCTGTTGTTGCGCGATCCGACGCCCAACGGATGGCAATGTGGAAAATTCGGGAATCCGCAGCGGAAATAATCCACTCGCGCAAACCCAACGTAGATACCGATATCGCTGTGCCGCTGGAAAAAGTGGACGCATTCCTTGAGATTGCCTTGCGGCGGCTAAAAGATATCGACGCGGACGCCGAAACGATAACCGTCAGCCATCTGGGCGATGGCAACGTGCATTTCACAATCTGGCCAACGCGCGACGATGCAGAATTACTTGATGCCCTGCGCAATATGGTTGATGAAACTGCTGTCGATCTGGGTGGCTCGTTTTCCGCAGAACACGGGATCGGGCTAAGCAAACTTGGCTCTATGGCGCGCTTAAAGGACCCCGCGGCCCTAACGACCATGCAAAAGATCAAATC
>JAHRVD010000221.1 GCA_019090845.1 Marinosulfonomonas sp. | reverse complement strand
ACCGGCAGCCCGAACGACCGCGCCGTCACCCGCGCCCATGATATCGGCCTGTTGATGGCCACCCGCGATGGTGCGCCCGGCTTTGAAGTGATCGTTGGTGGTGGCCTTGGCCGCACCCCGATGGTGGGCCAAACCCTGTGCGAATTCCTGCCCAAGGCCGATCTGCTGCCCTATGTCGAGGCAATCGTCAGCGCCTATAACCTGCTTGGGCGACGGGACAACAAATACAAAGCCCGCATCAAGATAACCCTGCATGAAAACGGGCTGGGTGAGCTGCGTGCAGCCGTCAACGAACGGTTCCAGGCCATTCGCGCCACTTACACCGGTGCCGACCAGCTGCGCCTGCGCGAGATCGAGCAACAGTTTGCGCGCCCCACACTGACCAGCAAACCGCTTGAAGCGTTTCAGACAGCCAAACGGGATGATCCGATTTTTCGCGCCTGGTCTGACACCAATCTGGCGCAGCATTTCAACCCCGAGTACGCCATCGTCACGGTGTCGCTGAAAAAACACGGTGAAACGCCGGGCGATGCCACATCGGATCAAATGCGCATGCTGGCCGATCTGGCCGAGCAATTTGGCCATGATGAACTGCGCATCAGCCATGAGCAAAACGTGATCCTGACTCATGTGTACAAAGGCGATTTGCCGGCCGTTCACGCGGCGCTGAAAAAACTGGGGCTGGCCACAGCAAATGTGGGGCTGATTTCTGATATTATCGCCTGCCCCGGCATGGATTACTGCGCGCTGGCCACGGCCCGCTCGATCCCTGTTGCCCAGCAGATCGCAACCCGGTTTGACGAGCTGAAGCAGGAACATCAGATCGGGCCGCTAAAGATCAAAATCTCGGGCTGCATCAACGCCTGCGGACACCACCATGTGGGCCATATCGGCATTCTTGGGCTGGATCGCGCCGGGGTGGAAAACTATCAGATCACGCTTGGTGGGGACGCCACTCAGGATACCGTGATCGGCACCCGCGCCGGGCCGGGATTTGCCTATGACGAAATCGTTCCGGCGATCGAACGGCTGATCGCGGCCTATCTGCGCATCCGCACCGATCCGGCCGAAACCTTTTTGCAAACCTATCGCCGCCTTGGCGCTGATCCATTCAAAGCCGCCCTTTACCCAACACAGGACAAAGCCGATGCCGCTTGAAGCCCCCCTAGCCCCCGTCGCCGAACGCGTCACCGAGCTGAACGCGCGCTACAAACACCATTCGGCCACCGCCGTTCTGGAACATGCCCTGTCAGACCCGATGGTCGGCTCGATCGCTCTGGTGTCCAGCTTTGGTGCGGAATCCGTGGCACTGCTGCATATGCTGTCGGTGATGGATCGCACCACGCCGGTGCTGTTTCTGGACACTGAAATGTTGTTTGAAGAAACGCTGATTTATCAACGTGAGGTCGCGCACAAGCTGGGCTTGCAAAATATCCGGCTGATCCGGCCCAACCGGGATCAGATATTTGCCCGTGATACCGACGGCAATCTGCATCGCAGCGACCCGGATGCCTGCTGTGCCCTGCGTAAAACAGAGCCGCTGCAAAATGCGCTGGACGGATTTGACAGCTGGATCACTGGCCGCAAGCGGTTTCAGGGACAAAACCGCGCGACGCTGGACTTTTTTGAGAATGAAGATGGCAAACGGATAAAGGTCAATCCGCTGGTCCACTGGACGCCCCAAGATGTCAGCGATTATATCACCAACAACCGCCTGCCCCGCCACCCGCTGGTGGCCGGTGGCTATCCGTCAATTGGCTGCGCCCCCTGCACATCGCGGGTGGCACCGGGCGAAGACGCGCGCGCCGGGCGCTGGCGCGGGGCCGAAAAAGAAGAATGCGGCATTCATTTTGTGAACGGAAAAATGGTGCGCGGGAACGCATCCGAAAGTTCGGATGCCAATGTAATCGTCAGCGACGACGGTTTTGGCAATGACGGTTGGACGGGCGGTTTCGCGCTGCTTTCCAAGCCTCGCACAGACGACGTTGGCCTTGATCTGCCCAGCGATACAATGCCCGAAACCCTGGCCGGGCAGCTTGACGATGTCCCTGTGATCCGCGTCGATTTCCCAAGTTTTGCGGATGGTCGTGGCTTTACCATCGCACGCCAGTTGCGGCTGATGGGCTATGGCGGACGATTGCGCGCACGCGGTCATGTGATCGCCGATCAATACGCAATGGCGCGCAGGGCGGGCTTTGACGAGGTGGAAATCAGCGCCGATCTGGCCGCCCGCCAACCCGAGGAACAATGGCGTGCGCGCGCGGACTGGCAGGCCCATGACTATCAGTCGCGGCTGCGTGGCACAGTTTAGGGTTCACCCGGCAAGCAGACATCACTACATAAGGACCGGGCAATCGCCCCGTATTTGAAACTATGAACGATCAGACACCCATGGATAAATCCGCCGCCGCGCCAAAGGCGCTTACCCTGCCCGACGCACAAACCGTGACGCAGGTGAAACATTGGACCGACCGGTTGTTTTCGTTTCGCGTTACCCGGCCCAAATCGCTACGCTTCCGCTCGGGCGAATTTGTGATGATCGGGCTGATGGGCGACAATGGCCGCCCGTTGCTGCGCGCCTATTCCATCGCCTCGCCCAGTTGGGACGACGAGCTGGAGTTTTATTCAATCAAAGTGCAGGACGGCCCGCTGACCTCGCGCCTGCAACATATCAAAGCCGGTGACGAGATTATTCTGCGCCCCAAACCGGTTGGCACGCTGGTGCATGACGCGCTGCTGCCGGGCAAACGATTATACCTGTTTGCCACCGGCACCGGCATCGCGCCTTTTGCCTCGCTGATCCGGGACCCGGAAACTTACGAAAAATTTGACGAGGTCATTTTGACCCACACCTGCCGCACCGTAGCCGAACTGGAATATGGGCGCGTGCTGGTCGAAAGCCTGCCTAAAGATCCGCTGATTGGCGAGTTTATTGGCGGCAAGCTGCGCTATTATCCGACCACGACGCGCCAAGACAGCCCAAAGATGGGTCGCGTCACAGATAGGATGCGTTCGGGCGAGTTGTTTAAAGACCTGGGTGTTCCACCAATTTCGGTGGATGTTGACCGGGCGATGGTCTGTGGTTCGATGGGGCTAAACAAGGACATCAAGGAAATCCTTGAAGGGTTCGGCCTGCGCGAAGGTGCCAATTCCGATCCGGCGCATTATGTCGTCGAAAAAGCGTTCGTGGGTTAGGCACCGCCCACCCGCTCCTGAAAAGCTGCGCCAATATTTGGCGCAGCTTAATTTTTTGCGTCGGCCTTTATTGACCCAAAGCCGAGCCAACCTGCTTTAGCAAAGTTTCCAGCAGCGCCGGGTCATCCTTGGCATTTGCCAATGCGCCCTTCAGCGTCAGTTTTTCAACACCCGACAGTTTACTGCCGTCAACAAGCTTGGAAACCGCGCCCAAATCGAAGTTTTCAACCTTTAGAGCATCGGCAACCGCATCGGCCGCATTTTTTGCCGCCTGTTCGGCCTGCTCTGCAAGTTTGGCAGCGGCATCAGCTGCTTGTTTGGCCAATT
>JAHRVD010000220.1 GCA_019090845.1 Marinosulfonomonas sp. | reverse complement strand
CGACGACGCCTGCACCGTGGAAACGGACACAGTTTCAATATCGCTCGTTCCGTATGCCGAACAGGTTCTGGTTGGCGAAACGCTGATACAGACGTTTAATGTTACCAATGAGCACACAGATTCCAGCTGCGCCGACTTTGATCAGGCAGATTTTGGTGCCACTGCCCTGCCGCTGTTTTCCAACTTACCAACAGCTGATGTGCTGAAACGTGCGGCCACAATTGATAATCGCACCAACTACAAAAGCAACAGATCGAACTCCAAATTTACATCGGGCTCGCGCCGCACTTGTCGCACCAACAGTTACCGCGAAATATCGCCGTTGAACAATTCCTATGCGGATCTTCAGGATCGTATCGATGATTTTCAGTCGGGTGGATATACGTCAATCGACATGGGTATGAAGTGGGGTTCGGCGCTGCTTGACCCGGCCTTCCGCCCGGCTGTTGCGAACACTTTGTCTGTTGGCGCAACACCGATGATTGCATCGGCGTTCGGCGACCGCCCTTACAATTTCACTGCGCCCAGTATGCAAAAAATCATCGTCTTGATGACTGATGGCAAGAACACGACGCAGTATGTTGTCAGAGATAGCATGCGTGACGGCCTGTCGCCGTTTTATGAAGACCCGGGAAACAACCAAAGCCTGTCTGCCTTTAAATCGTCAACCGGTCAGTATTATCGCTACTACCAAAACCAGTGGAGCAGCACCCCAAAAGGTGGCGGCAATGCAGTGCAGCTTACCTATCCGGAGTTCTGGGATAAATATAACGTCGACTTTTACGAAGAAGCGTTCTCTTTCCTGCCAGATCCGACCCAATATTATGGGTATGATTCCAAGAACACGCGGCTGGACCTGATTTGCGACGCGGCCAAGGCAAAAGGCATCAAAGTCTTTACCATCGGCTTTGAAACCAGCAGCGACTCAAATGCTATCATGGCCAGTTGTGCCAGTTCATCGTCACACCACTTTGATGTGGATGGGCTTAGCCTGGACGATGCATTTGCCTCTATCGCACGTGATATTCACGAACTGAAGTTGACGAACTGATGCATATATTTGGTCAAATGCAGCGCGGTCTGAAAAGGCTGGCGCGACAGGACAGTGGGACCGCGACGATCGAGTTCGCGTTGCTGTTTCCTGCCTTCATCATGCTTTTCCTTATGGTGTTTGAAACCGGATTACTGCTGACGCGCGGCGTCATGCTGGATCGGGCGGTTGATATTTCCATGCGAGAGTTGCGCCTTGGAACGCTGAACCCGATGACCCACGACAATCTAAAGTCAAGAATCTGCGCAAATGCGGCAATTATTCCAGATTGCGAGGACGCGCTTTTGCTGGAACTGGTGCCGATCGACAAATCAACATGGATGCCGCTTGCCGGCAGCGCCACTTGCGTGGACCGGTCCGAAGATATCCAGCCGGTTCTGGATTTTGTCCCCGGCATCGCCAACGAACTGATGCTGGTGCGGGTCTGTGCGGTGTTTGATCCGTTTTTCCCGACCACCGGTCTGGCCGCTCAGATCCAATTGGATCCCACGGGCGCCTATGCGTTGGTGGCGACCTCTGCCTATGTAAACGAGCCTTAAGGAAGCATTATGAGTCGTTTTTTATACAAGTTCTTCCGCAATTTCCGCCGCGACCAAAACGGCAGCCTTTCTGTCGAGGCGGTCTTTGCCTTCCCCCTGTTGCTTTGGGCGGCGACAGCAACCTATACTTTTTTTGATGCCTATAAGGCGCAAAATGCGTCTTACCGGGCCAATTACACTATTAGTGACATCCTTTCGCGCGAAACTGAAAGTGTGGATTCAGCCTATCTCGAAGGTCTGCTGCGGGTCTTTCGCTTTATGACTTATGGCGATGCGGGCACGACCTGGATCAGGGTAAGCGTGGTGCAATGCACTGATGATTGCACCAGTGAAAACGACAGAGACCTTGAATTTAGCTGGTCCCATGGTGCAAATGGCGCCCGCAGTCTGACGGCTATCGACTTTGATCACTATGCCAGTAAAATTCCGCTGTTTCCGATCGGCGACAAGCTGATCCTTGTGGAAACCTCACTGGATTACACGCCACCGTTTGCAAATGCTCTGGTCAGCTTTCCGGAACGCAAACTGGTCAGCCATGTTGTCACCCGGCCCCGATTTGGCCCGCAATTGTTGTGGAACGGTGAAGGGTCTAATGGCTCTGTGGTGCCCGACAGCGAATAGGTCGGCGCAAACAGCAACTGCATTTCGCGCCAGTGTTGCTGACGGTTAGTTGTTTTTTTCTTCGGCCAGACGCAGAGCAATCATTTCAGCCATGAATTTCGCCTGTCCCGACGGGGTGACGCCCCCGACGCCGATTTTGCGCCCAAAGCGCCACCACAGGCCGGGTGCCCACGCCCTTGGCTGCGGGGTTTTTGTCCGGATCAGAAACCCATGGGATGGTTTAAAGGCAAATGCGCCCCGCTCTACGGCCGCAATATTGTCGATCCGGCACAATTCGCGCCCAGAGGTATCGCGCAGCACCTCGTCGGTCAGTTCAATTTTTTGCAGTGTGGCCCGGCGCATCATGTCGGCCAGAAACAGCGCCCCAACGCCCACAACCACCAGTAATACCCGCCACAGCAACGACGCAGGCGGGGCCGAGAACGTCAGATAGACCACCATTGAGCCAAGAACCACCAACATAGCCAGCGCCAGAAACCGGCGCGCGCCAGATGGCGCAATTTCAGCAACCACTGTTGATTTGCTCATTTCAGATCTGCCTTTCAGGCACCAACAGAGCGGCGCACCATATTCCAATAAATCCGCTCGACGCGATCGCGCGACAGACGTCCGCCCTCGCGATACCATGTGTTTACGCCGGTCAACATAGCGATTATCGCCAGCGTCGCGAGCTTTAGGTCGGGCACGCGAAACGCCCCGGTTGCGTGGCCAGCTTCCAGTATCGACTGCAACCCGTCTTCATAGGCTTTGCGCAATTTTTCGATAACCGCAAAATTTTCGTCGCTCAGGTTGCGCAGCTCCATATTGGCGATGAAAACAGCGTCCAGACGCTCCAGATGAAAACGGATATGAAACCGGGTGAAGGCCTGAAGCTGCTCAATCGGAGCGACCGGTTTTTCCACAGCCTCCCACGCCGTCAACAATTCTTCCAGATGCTCGTGCATCAGCGTGAACAACAACGTCTGCTTGTCGGGTGTATAAAGATAAAGCGCACCGGCCTGAAGGCCGACCTCGGACGCGATCTGGCGCATTGAAACGGCCGCATAGCCGCCCTGAGCGAACAATCGCAACGCTGCCTGGCGCACCAGCGGACCAGTGATTTGAGAATGAGAGCCGGTTTTTCGTGCCATGTCCCATCCTTATCTGAACAGGCGTTCAGTTCAAGGTGATTACTTGCACCCGCCCCTTCGGTCCCGTTATGAACAAAACAAAGCATCCGGAGACCTGATGCCACACAGATTGATTTCACTAGGCGCGGCCCTGCTGATCCTTGGCAGCTGTTCAGACCGGCCGGATTTGAGCGCCGCAATATCAGAAAATGCGCGCCGCGCCGGGTATCCCCAGCTTGTCGATCTAAGCGGCCTGCTGCCGCTTGATCAAAATGACCCGGACGGCATTGATCTGGCGGCCGGGCTTTTGGCCCGCTTGGCAGCCCTTCGCCGCCGCGCCGCGCGCCTGCAGCGCCCGATTGTCGATACCAACAGCAGACGACGCATGAACGCGGCACTTGGGCGTCACAATGGCTGACGTTGCAGCGGCGATGGAATCTCGGTAGAGACCCGGCGAAACACTTGAACTAACACCCAACCGGGAGCACCGAATGTCAGATCCGCTTCGCCTAGGAATTGCAGGTTTAGGAACCGTCGGCGCCGGCGTTGTCAAAATTATCCAGCGGCAATCCAATCTGCTGGCAACACGGGCCGGACGCAATATAGAAATCGTCGCGGTTTCGGCGCGTACGCGGGACAAGGACCGGGGCGTGCGGCTGGATGCATTTGACTGGGAAGATGACCCGGT
>JAHRVD010000219.1 GCA_019090845.1 Marinosulfonomonas sp. | reverse complement strand
CCGCACAGGACACATCAAAAGGGCACGGCGCACTGACCGATGCACAGCTTATCGCCGACACCAAAAATGCCTATGGCTGGACGTCGCCAGCGTTCAAAATTCCCGCCGAAATCAAGACAGCATGGGAAACGATCGGTGCGCGCGGGTCGTCTGAGTTTGCCGCATGGCAGGCCCGGTTTGCCGGTGTTTCAACCAACAAACAGGCGCAGTTTCGCCGGGTCTATGACCTTGATCCACCCAAACGGCTTTCGGCCACGATTAAGGCGCTCAAACGCGCCGCATCCGAGGAAAAGCCAAAACTCGCCACCCGCAAATCCAGCGAAAATGTCCTGTCGGCGCTGAACCCGCTAATGAGCGAGACCGTCGGCGGGTCAGCCGACCTTACTGGCTCTAACAACACGCTGACGGCCGATATGGGAGTGTTTGATCCCGAAAACCGCAAAGGGCGTTACATCTATTACGGCGTGCGCGAGCATGGCATGGCTTCGGCAATGAACGGCATGGCGCTGCATGGCGGCGTGCGCCCTTATGGCGGCACGTTCTTTTGTTTTACCGATTATGCCCGCCCGGCGATGCGCCTTGCTGCGCTGATGAAAATTCCGACCACTTTCGTGATGACACATGATTCGATTGGCCTTGGCGAAGACGGCCCGACGCATCAGCCGGTCGAGCATCTGGCGATTTGTCGTGCGACCCCTAACACGATCACGCTGCGCCCTGCTGACACTGTTGAAACCGCTGAAGCCTGGGAAATCGCGCTGACATCCAAGACTGCGCCAAGCGTTCTGGCGCTGACCCGTCAGGGCCTGCCAACCGTGCGCACCGAGCACAAGAACAAGAACCTGACCGCACAGGGGGCATATGTGCTGGCCGACGCGATCGGAAAACGTCAGGCGGTCCTGATTGCCACCGGCTCTGAGGTTTCGCTGGCAATGGAAGCGCGCGACATCCTGCAGGCCGAAGGTATCGGCACCCGTGTTGTATCGATGCCCAGCATGGAGCTGTTTCGCGCTCAGGATCCTGTCTATCGGCGCCGTGTTCTGCCGGGTGGACCGGTTCGGGTCGGCGTCGAGGCCGGTGTGCGCACAGGCTGGGACGAATGGTTGCTGGGCGAGCGTGGACGCGAAGCCAAGGCCGCATTCGTCGGAATGGACAGTTTTGGCGCCTCGGCGCCCGCAGACCGCCTGTTCAAGGAATTTGGCATTACAGCAGGCGATATCGCGCAAAAGGTCCGCGATCTGCTTTAAGTAACGTCCAGCAGGGCGGAAACAGTCCGGTCCACTCGGGCCGGACTTTCCACTAGGGTTCAACCTAGGTGCCCTTTGTTGGCGCTAACACACAGTGTTTACGCTAACATGTTGGCGCTAAATACTTTTATTCCGCTAGTCTGCTGGCTATACGGCACCCAACACTGGGGCGCTTTTCGCGGTATCGGAGAAATTGGAATGACTGTCACTGTCGGGATCAATGGTTTTGGCCGGATTGGCCGCTGCACACTGGCTCATATCACCGAAGCCGGACGCAACGATGTGCAGGTCGTAAAGATCAATGCCTCGGGCCCGATTGAAACCAACGCCCATCTGCTGCGCTATGACAGCGTTCACGGGCGCTTTGCCGGGGACGTGACGGTAAAGGGCAACAGCCTTGATCTGGGCCGCGGCCCTATCGAAGTGGCCTCGACCTATAACCCGGAAGAATTGGACTGGTCCGGTGTTGATGTGGTGCTGGAATGCACCGGCAAATTCAACGAACGCAGCAAGGCGGCGGTGCATTTGGGGCGCGGCGCCAAAAAGGTGCTGATCTCGGCGCCTGCCAAAAACGTGGACCGCACTGTCGTTTATGGCGTCAACCATCGTGACCTGCTGGCGCAGGATACAATCGTATCCAACGGGTCCTGCACCACCAATTGCCTTGCACCGCTGGCCAAGGTGCTGAACGACGCGATCGGGATCGAGCGCGGCATCATGACCACAATCCACAGCTATACCGGCGACCAGCCCACACTGGACCGGCGCCACGAAGACCTGTATCGCGCTCGCGCAGCCGCAATGGCGATGATCCCGACCTCGACAGGGGCAGCCAAAGCTCTGGGCGAAGTTCTGCCGGAACTTGCAGGCAAGCTGGACGGCACCGCAATGCGCGTGCCCACACCCAATGTTTCTGTCATTGACCTGACCTTTGAAGCGGCTAGGAATGTCAGCGTTGCCGACGTGAACGCCGTCGTCGCCGAGGCCGCTGCCGGCCATATGGGATCGGTCCTGTCCTATGATCCCGAACCCAAGGTTTCTATCGACTTCAATCATACAAATTTTTCGTCTATCTTCGCCCCTGAACAGACCAAGGTCGTTGGCGGACGTATGGTTCGCGTGCTGGCCTGGTATGATAATGAATGGGGCTTTTCCTGCCGGATGGCGGACGTTGCTGGCGCAATGGGACGGCTCCTGCACTAAGGAGCGGTAGCATTACCAACAAGATTGCCATTTTCCTAGGGATTGTGATCCTTGGTGCTTTCGCATTGGACTATTTTGTCTATGACTGGCAGGGGACTGTCTTTCTGGCGCGAAAATTCGTTGCGTTCACACAATATTTAAAATTTTGGCGCTGATGCGGCGCGAATGCCGGTTGACGTTTCACCGCAAATGCACATGTTAGCGATAACAATCTAAATTTAAGCCCCCCCCCCGACGCTCAGCTTTTGAGGAGTATGAAAATGGCCGTCAAAGTTGCAATCAATGGGTTTGGCCGGATCGGGCGCAATATCCTGCGCGCAATTATCGAAAGTGGCCGCACGGATATCAAGGTCGTGGCGATCAATGATCTTGGCCCGGTTCAAACCAATGCGCATCTGTTGCAGTTTGATTCTGTCCACGGGCGTTTCGCGCAGGAAGTGACCAGCACCGAAACCACAATCGATGTCGGGCGTGGCCCAATTGCCGTGACAGCTATCCGCAACCCTGCCGATCTGCCGTGGAACGATGTCGATATCGTGCTGGAATGCACCGGCATTTTTAAGGACCGCGAAAAGGCCAAGGTTCATTTGGAAAATGGCGCCAGCCGGGTGCTGGTTTCTGCGCCCTCAAAGGGGGCCGACAATACCATCGTCTATGGGGTGAATGATGACACGCTTTCAGGCGACGATCTGATCGTATCCAACGGGTCCTGCACCACCAATTGTCTGGCTCCGGTGGCCAAAGTGCTGAACGACAGCTTTGGCATCGTCACTGGCTTCATGACCACCGTGCACAGTTATACCGGCGATCAGCCAACGCTGGACAGGCTGCACCGCGACCCCTACCGCGGGCGTGCCGCAGCAATGAGCATGATCCCAACCTCAACCGGCGCGGCAGCAGCCCTTGGGCTGGTCCTGCCGGAACTGCAGGGCAAACTGGACGGTGCCGCAATCCGGGTTCCAACCCCGAATGTTAGCTGTATCGACCTGAATGTCGTCCTGCAAAAGACTGTAACGGTTGATGAAATCAACAATGCTATGCAGGCAGCTTCTGATGGCCCGATGAAGGGTGTGCTGGGCTATGAACCCCGGCCACTGGTATCAAGCGACTTCAACCACAACCAGGATTCGTCCACCT
>JAHRVD010000218.1 GCA_019090845.1 Marinosulfonomonas sp. | reverse complement strand
TCATTCAAAAACCATCCCTCCTGAGGGTAACTGCGCATCATTTGTATTCAGGATAGTCGACCCGCCTTTAAGAAATGAAGTGCCGTTGAAATTTGAGTGACCAGAATCTTTATAATGCGGTAATCTCTGACATCATGAGGCGAAAAAAATGCCCGAAGCGACTGAAAACCCGGGAGATGCCGAATATGCGGTGAATCGATGAAAATCATGCAAATATGGAAGTTGTACAAGACACGGGTTTCATTGAAGAATATATCCATCAGAGCGGTTGCGGCCCCTGCCCTTTATCTGCAGCAGTGAGCACGCGGGGCTTAACAAACACAAGACGCTGCGCTTTCGCCCGATAATCAATCACATAAACGAACCAGGGTATCCAAAACTCAAACCACTCCAACTGTCCACACCAAGTAACGACGGACAGCCTAGAGATTTTTGGGTTTGCTACATGCTGCGCTAGCTCATGTCGTAGAGCAATTGCTTCGCAAACAATGAATCGCTGGTTGCCCATTTGATCCAGGCTTAGCCAAACGTGGGGACGCATAAATTTGAACATTGTCTATTACTGGTTTCGCACGCTTGGTATTGGTTTGACGTCGCGTGCGTCCTCTTGCGCCTTTTGCGATCTTTTCTTTTGGCGGAATGAGAGTAACGTTGGTGTCGATATGGAAATTGACAGACGCCTTTTTCTTACCGGTTGCGGTACTTTCAGTCTTGCTGCATGTGTGGGCACTGCCCCCTCTCTTCGGACTGTCGGCGTGGATGATCTTCCTGCGGATTTGAGGCCCACACAAAATCCAAAGTTTATGGAATGGCTAATGTCATTTCGACTGCGCGCGCGCCAGGCGGGCATCTCGCCTGCAACATTAGATGCGACATTCTCGGAGGCTGGCTTTATTCCCGGCGTCATCACCCGCGACGGAACCCAGTTACAAACCCGCCGTACCTTAGAAGAATACCTCTCCATAGCAACTTCAGATGAAAGGCTCACGAAGGGCCGTGCTGCGATAGCGAGACACTCAAAAACGCTCACTGCCATTGAGGCGAAATTTGGCGTCGATGCGCGGATTGTGACAGCTATTTGGGGCATGGAAAGCCAGTTTGGTGAAAAGCGTGGGCAAATTCCGGTTATTTCGTCGACCGCCACCTTGGCCTTCGATGGGCGTCGTGCGGACTTTTATGAAACTCAATTGCTTGCCGCTTTGCGCATTCTCGATCGCGGCGACACTACACCTCAACAATTAACCGGAAGCTGGGCTGGCGCTATGGGCCATACACAGTTCATACCCACGTCTTATCAGTCATTCGCCGTGGATTTTACGGGTGACGGACGTCGCGACATCTGGAGTAACGATCCAACCGATGCACTGGCGTCAACTGCTAACTATCTGGCTCAAAATGGTTGGCGCTCCGGTTTGAAATGGGGGGCAGAGGCCGGCACCGGTGGCCCATCTGGGCGCACTATCCAACCTCAAAGCGGTGGAGTTAGATTCACGGTAACCCGCAATTTTAACGTCATCAAAACCTACAACAATTCCGATTTCTACGCGATTGCGGTTGGTCACCTGGCAGACAGGATTGGCGGTGCTGGCCCGCTGCAAGGCAGGTTTCCACCTGATGCAAATGGGTTAACCAAAAATGACCGGATCGCCATTCAACGCGGCCTGGCCGCGCGTGGCTATGACGTGGGAACGATCGATGGTGTCATGGGCACAAAGACAGAGACCGCAATAAGTGACTTTCAGCGAAGGCAGGGTCTGACTGCGACTGGCATAGCAACGGTCGAAATCCTTGCGGCTCTTCTCTAAGTTCTCAGGGAAGGAACGGCCCATAGCGGTCATTCATTCGGTCCGCAGCGAATGGCGGCTCCGAGCCGATTCTGTTGAAAAACTCTTTGCTGCGGCTGCAAATTTTCAGAAAGTAGAAAAACGTTCTTCCAGAGTCGAGATGCGTTGCGAAATACAGCCGAAGACTAACTGAATCGGAATACTGTTCCTCTCAATTTGGCCAAAACGGTCATTATCAGAGTTTTTCAACAAAATCAGCCCGCTCCATTCGCCTGGCCAATCTGGTCCATCAGCGTTTGACTTAGCGCAAGCTAACTACCCGGCCCCACCAAGACGGGCGGACCTTCGGCGCAATACCTCGAGTGTAAAGAGCATGGCTGCCGACAGCACGACAAGGAGGGTCGCGACCGCAAGGATTGTAGGATTGATTTGTTCCCTCAGGCCCGAAAACATTTGTCTTGGAATTGTCCGCTGTTCCGGACCTGCGAGGAATAACACCAAAACAACCTCGTCAAAGGACGTGACGAAGGCGAACAGCCCGCCGGAAATAACACCGGGGCGGATCAGCGGTATGACAACATCCCAGAACACTTTGAGCGGCGAGGCACCAAGGCTCAGGCCCGCCACGAAAAGCGAGCGATCAAAACCACTGAGCGTCGCTGTGACGGTGATTATGACAAACGGCACGCCAAGGGCGGCGTGTGCAATAATCAAGCCTGTGAATGTGCCGACCAAATTGAACCGCGTGTAGAAAAAGAACATACCTGCTGCGATGATGATCAGCGGGACGATCATCGGGGACAGCAGTAGCGCCGTTATCAGCCGTTTGTAGGGCATCCACGGCGATGACAGTCCGACGGCGGCCAATGTGCCAAGGGTCGTCGCGATCAGCGCGGCAGCGATACCCACGACAAAACTGTTCCGGATTGCGATCCGCCATTTTTGATCGTCGACAATTTCCTGATACCAACGCAGGGAATAGGCGTCTGGATCAAACGTCAGCATGCCTTCAGTGAACGTAAAGAAGGGTTCTGCATTGAACGACAATGGCATGATCACAACGATTGGCAGCATCAGAAACATGAGCACCAAAAAGGCAACGACCCGCAGGCCGTAGTGCCCCGTGATGTGCCAAACCGTGTAATATGCGGGGAAGTGTTTCATGGTCTACCCCAGCTTCAGATTGTCGGTGCCGACGAAACGGTCGAACAGCCAGTAAAGCACCAGAATAAGCACCAGCAACAACGAGCCGAGCGCTGCAGCCAGTTCCCAATTGTTGGACACCTGCATGTGGAACGCGATTATGTTGCTGATCATTTGTCCGTCGGTGCCGCCGACAAGCGCGGGGGTGATGTAATAGCCGATGGATATGATGAACACCAAAAGCGCGCCCGCGGAGAGACCAGGAAGACTCATGGGCAGGTAGATTTTATACCACGCCCCCAGAGGCGTACTGCCCATAGAAATTGCTGCTCGCATAAAGCTGCTGTCGATGCCGCGCATCACGGCGTACAGCGGCAAAACCATAAATGGCAACAAGATGTGCGTCATGGCGAGGATGGTCGAGAATTCGTTGTACAATAGTTCAAGTGGTTCATCTGTAAGGCCCAGCCAAATCAGCGTTGAATTCACCACACCGCCCGCCTGTAACAGCGCAATCCAAGCGGTCGTGCGCACCAAAAGCGATGTCCAGAATGGCAGCAGGACGAAAACCATCAAAAAATTCGCCAGACTGTCGGACGCTTGGGACATGAAGAACGCCAACGGGTAGCCCAAAAGCATCGTCAGAACCGTGATGATCAAGGCCATTTTCAGGGTCTTGGTATAGAGTTGCTTGTAAATCTGTACGTCGCGCGCACCGATGCTGCCATCTGGCGCGCGTTCTAAGTCCACAGCGGTCAGATAATAGCTGGACGAATAGATGGGGCCAGCATCGCGCAAAGCCTGCCATGTGGCGGTATCGGCCCAGCGGTCGTTCGCCTCAAGCAACAACATGACACCGTTCGCCGCAATTTCGGCGTCGTCTACACGGCGCAGGCTGCGGGCGGTCGATTTGATAACACTCGACATACCGGGTAGCGCGCGGTTGATTTCATCGGCCAACTGACCTGACGTGCGATCGTTTGCCATGCGTTTCATGTCTGCGACAAACTGGATGACTGTGGCGTCATCTGGGATGCCTTCGCCGGACCAGTCCTCGAGGGCGGTCAACGTTTCAGGCACCAGATTGGCGACGGTCGGATTGTGGATACTGCGGTACAGCATCGTCGTGATCGGGGCCACGAAGGCGAACAGAATGAACACCAGCAATGGCACAACAAAAATAAACGCTTGAAGCCTGCGTTTGCGAACTTCGCGAGCGGCATTGCGGGCGTCTTCGGGGTCGAGGGTGTTATCTGTCATAATATCAGCTTTGGTATCCCCCGCGCCAAGAATTGGCGCGGGGGATAGCGGCTTATTGCAAAAGCCACTCGTTGAACTTCTCACCAAGGCTTTCGCCGTAATCAGCCCAGAAAATACCGTCAGCTTTCAGACCTTCATCAAGGTGCGCTGTTGGCAGGTTGGCCTTAACGTCGTCAGACAAAAGCGCCTGTGCGGACCGGCGGGTCGGGCCATAGGCCACGTCCTGCATGCCTGACAGCGGCACCGTCATGGTGGCGGACTGAATGAACTCCATCGCGAGGTCCACATTTTCTGTGCCCTTCATGATCGCCCAAACATCTAGGTCATAAACATGGCTGTCCCAGACGATTTCAAACGGCGCGCCGTCGTCTTGGATGGCGGCAAAGATACGACCGTTGGCGGATTGCACCATTGTGGCACCACCATCGTTGAGCAAAACGGGGGCTTGCGACCAGCTGTCATACCAAACGATGTCTTCTTTGATCGTGTCGAGCTTTGCGAACGCGCGGGCCTGACCCTCTTCAGTCGAAAGTACGCCGTAGACATCCTCGGGTTCGACGCCGTCAGCGATCAGCGCCCATTCCATGTTCACCTGTGGGCGCTTGCGCAGACCACGGTTGCCAGGAAAGGCATCAACGTCAAAGAAATCCGCGATGTTTTGCGGACCCGGGCCATTGTCTGTGTTCACGGCAAAGACCACGGACCAAACGATGTTACCGACGCCACATTCATTGGCGAGCGCGTCCGGAATGAAATCATCTGCCGCCGCGACGCCATCATCGCCAGCTGGCAGCATGGATTGGTCGATGACTTCCAGATAACCTTCGGCACAGGCACGCTCGAGGTCGATAACTTCAATATCGACCACGTCCCACAGGATGTTGCCCGCTTCGACTTGCGCCTTCATTTCAGCAATACCGCCGCCATAGTCTTCAAACAGCACATTTACTCCAGATGCGTCCATGTAGGGTTGAATCATATGTTCCATTTGCGCGGCACCATATGCCCCGCCGAACGATGTAACGGTCAAGTCTTGGGCCATTAGGGGGCTGGCAGTCAGCGCCGCAGTGGCCAGTAACGTCAGATGTTTCTTCATCGGTTTCTCCTTGTCATGTCCGGGTGTCATGCGAGGCCCCGGTCTGCCTCAACGCCGCCTAACCAGTTGGAAAGGCGATGCAATCTTTTTCCAGCGAAAGAAGCTTGGCTTGCGCCCCGTCTTCAAATTCCGGCGCAGATAGGTCGTTCAAAACCTTGACGATAATATCAGTTCCGTCAGGCAATTTGAAATAATAGCGGATGAAATCACCCACATAGATGCGTGTGTTGAATGTCACTGTCACGGCGTTGTCATGCGCGTGGTTTGTTGGGTGGATGAACAGCTTTTCGGGTCGGATAGACACTTTGCAACTGCCGCCAGCGATCAGATTGTCTGCCGCGTGTGCAGTGATCGTTCCAACATCAGTTTCGACCAAGGCTTTGCCGCCCTGTATGTTCTTGACCACGCCCGAGACAAAATTGTTCTCACCGATGAAATCCGCGACGAATGCGTTTACGGGCCGCTCATACAGTTCGGCGGGCGGCGCACATTGTTGCACGATACCGTCGTTGAACACGGCGATACGATCAGACATCGAAAGCGCTTCAGTTTGGTCGTGGGTCACGTAAATAACGGTGAACCCGATCTGTTTGTGTAGACGGGTTATTTCGAACTGCATCTGTTCGCGCAGATTCTTATCCAGCGCGCCAAGCGGTTCATCCATCAAGATCAGCTCGGGCTGGAAAATCATCGCGCGGGCTAATGCGACGCGCTGTTTTTGGCCGCCAGACAGCTGCCCCGGACGGCGATTACCAAAATCGGACAGTTCAACCAACGCGAGATATTCAGCCACGCGTTCCTTAATCGCATTTTTTGGCATTTTTCGCACGCTCAGCGGATAAGCGAGGTTTTCAGCCACCGTCATATGCGGAAACAACGCGTAATTCTGGAACACCATGCCGATGTTGCGCTTGTTCGGGGCGGTCTTGTTGATCGATTTACCGCTGATCGCGATGTCGCCCGATGTGACGCTTTCAAATCCAGCCAGCATCATCAGAACGGTCGTTTTGCCAGATCCCGACGGTCCAAGGAGCGTAATAAATTCACCCTCTCGGACGTCCATGTCGAACCCTTTTACGACGAGGTTCTTTTGGTCATAGCTTTTCTTGACGTTATCAAAACGCAGAAACGTGTCTGATCCGATATCTTTCATTTCTACGTGAGCACTCCCCATTGAGAACCAATGTTAAGCAGGTGTCCCGATTCTTTACAACAACCAGTCTTGTTGGTTGAAATTGGAGCCATGAAAATGGGGCACAACTTTCGTGGGATAGCATTGGTTCGCGTTGTTACATGGTCAACTTTATCCGTTGAACCGCAATCAAGAGCGCGCAAATGAGTTAGATGCGGTGTTTGATATGATGTTGGTTCATAAATGGTTGGGGTTGTACAACCAAAGCAACCGTTTTTTCGGTCCTTCCGAAAGCTCACTTTGTCCGCATTGTGGACCTTGATGCAAATTGCGGCGAAAGTCCGGATTGAGCCC
>JAHRVD010000217.1 GCA_019090845.1 Marinosulfonomonas sp. | reverse complement strand
TGTTCCCGAGGGGCTTGGGGATTGGGGCAAAGACTGGCGGCGGCGGCGCGACCTTGAAATGCGCGATCCGTTTGAAACCATGCGCCACAGCAACCCGGCCTATATTGCGCGCAACCACCGCATAGAGGCCGCGATATCGGCTGGCGTTGCAGGTGATTTCGAGCCTTTTCACACGCTCAACACCGTTCTGGGCAGCCCTTATCAGGATCAGCCAGAGCACGCCGCCTTTCGCACGCCACCAACGGCTGACGAGGTTGTCAAACAAACCTTTTGCGGCACTTGACGTTACGGGTCTTTGCGCCCTGACTTTTTGAAACCTGCGCGGTTCTTTCGCACGAATTCGCCAATCAGGCGGGGCAAGCCACCGGTTTGGCGCCCCTTCAGATAGCCAAAGCCCGCCGCAGCCCCGATAAACGCACCAATCGCGTCCGCGACCAGATCAAGCATCGTATCGTCCAGACCCGATTTCTGCATCGCCATGCCAAAAACAAGGTCCATCGTATATTCAAACAGCTCCCATCCAGTGCCGATTGCGACGGCAAAGCAAAAGGAAACAAACGCAATTGCCCAAGCGGGTGCGGCGTAGCGATCACCTTCAAACAGGTAAAAGACGAACACAAATCCGACCAGCCCGAACCCAACCGCAGCACCCCCGTGCAACAGCACGTCCCACCACCAGTAGCGTTCATAAAAATCAAACGCCTCGCCCAAAAACAGCGACGCGAATATGAATACTACAATGGCGCTAAGGAACGGCAACGGCACGTAGACGTTAAACCGCCGGGCAACCAGCAACGGCGCCATTGACGCAACCAATGTGGCAAGTGCCACAAACCCCAATGACCAGCGCCCCAGCAGGATTGCCACCGCCAGTGCAACCAATAAAGTGGCCCAGATCAGATAGGTTAACCGGCTTTGTCCATCCAGTATCATGGCCCTATTGTAACCGGGTGCGGGGCGACCTTCAATTCCGGTATCACCGTCCCCATATGTCAGGCATGAATGGAACCAAAACGCTTCGCCTTGCCAGTTACAACATCCATAAATGCGTCGGGCTGGACCGTCGGCGCAAACCGGGGCGCATTGTCGATGTGCTGAACGCGATAGGCGCCGATGTGATCGCGCTGCAAGAGGCCGACCGCAGGTTGGGCGACCGCCCGGCCGCCCTGCCCGCCGCGATGATTGAGGCCGAAACAGATTTCCGCCCTGTCCTTAGCCCCGGCGCGCATGCGGCCAGTCTGGGCTGGCATGGCAACGCAATTCTGGTGCGAAAAGGCACGGCAACCGAAAATATATCCGAGATTACCCTGCCCGGAACCGAACCGCGTGGCGCTCTGAGTGTTGCTATCAACGGGCGGCTGCGGATTATCGCCACCCATCTGGGATTGCGGCGCAGCGACCGCAGGCAGCAGCTTGACCATATTCTGGCAAACCTTGCGGGCGGCACCGGCGACACCGTCATTCTTGGTGATTTCAACGAGTGGTCTCAGCGCCGGGGTCTGGAGCCGCTGGCCGATGATTTCGCCGTGCACAGTCCGGGGCGCAGTTTTCACGCAGCCCGCCCGATGGCCGCACTTGATCGCATCGCGCTGAGCCGGCAACTGGCGCTGCGCGATGGCGGTGTTATCCAAACCAAACGGGCGCGGGTTGCCTCTGATCACCTGCCGGTCTGGGTGGATATTGAGGTGGCTTGATAGGCTAGCTGTCCGGCCTTGGCCGGTTTATCAACACCAATCCAACGGCGACCATCGCTCCGGCTATAAGGATCGAGGGGCCAATTTCCTCGCCCAGCAGCAGCCAGCCCAGCAATATCCCGAAAATCGGGGACAGAAAGCTGAATGAGGCCACGCCCGACGCCGGATAAATTGTCAGCAGCCAGAACCAAAACACAAAGGCCGCGAAGGTGATGATGATGATCTGAAATGCCAAAAGCCACAGGTGGATCGGCTGTAAATCGCGGATCAATGGCCCAACAAATGGTGCTGCCAGCAACAACAATGGCCCCGACACCGCCATTTGCCAAAAATTCTGCGTCTCGGGGCTGACGTTTCGCAAGGGCGAGCCGCGCATTAGCAGCGTAATAGCAGCCCAGCCCAATGCCCCCACCAAAGCCGCCAGATCACCGATAAGGCTTGCCTGCCCACTTACCCCTGCGCCCCGATCAATGATCGCCCATGCCAGACCGCCAAAGGCGACAAGCAGGCCAATTGCTTTGGCTCGATGGATACGCTCGCCGGGCAACAGAAAATGCGCACCGATCGCCAGCCAGATCGGCATTGAATACAAAATAACCGAGACCCGCGTGACGGTTGTCATGTCCAGCGCTGCAAAAAGCCCGGTGAACTGGATTGAAAAAATGACGCCGACCAACAGGCCATAGCGGATGGTTCCGGGCGGAAAATCAAAACGCTGGCCGCGCGCGTAGACCCACACAGCAACACAAATTGCCGACCCGATCGAGCGGACGGCCGCGAAAAACGTCGGCTGCAGCCCTTCGTTGGTTACTTTGATTGTCACCTGATTTACCCCAAGCAACACCGCGAAAAGGATCAGCACCGTGGCGCCAAACAGATCTATATGACTTTTACGTTCCATAGCGTGCAACGGATGTGCTGAACCGCCGAGTGTCAAGCCAGTTTCACCATTGTGTTCACTATGTTAGGACAGCCCCATTATCGACAAATCAACGCGCGGGACTGATATGAGTGTTTTACAGATAGCATCACTGCTGATCGTGCTGGCCGGGGCCTTTGGCGCAATCAATTACCTGTTTTTACGCCTGCCCGCCGCAATCGGCATTCTGATCGTCGCACTGGCGGCTTCGCTGGTGGTTATGGGCATCGATTCGCTACTGCCAACCCTCGCGATTGCCGACACCGTGCGCGAGATCGTCAATCGGATCGAGTTTTCCGACGCCCTGCTGGAAGGCATGTTGGGTCTGTTGCTGTTTGCCGGGGCTTTACACGTAAAAATATCCGACCTGCGCGCCCAGTGGCGGGTGGTCTTCTTGATGGCGACGATGGGAATTGGACTGTCGACGGTGATTTTTGGCGTCGGCTTCAGCTGGATAACCGGCATGCCTTTGCTGATCGCGCTGGTGTTTGGTGCGCTGATTTCGCCGACCGATCCGGTCGCTGTGCTGGGTGTTCTGCGCGAGGCAAACTTGCGCAAAACACTGGAAACCAAGATTGCTGGCGAAAGCCTGTTCAACGACGGTGTTGGCTATGTGGTGTTTTTGGTGCTGGTCGGGATCGCCTTTCCAACGGGCGACGCCCACGGTGCCGGTCTGGCAGGAGCCGCGCAGCTATTTGTGCAAGAGGCCCTTGGCGGCGCTGCTTTGGGTATCGCACTTGGCTGGCTGGTGTTTCGCGTGATGCGCCGGATCGACGATTATTCGCTTGAGGTGCTAATCACGCTGGGGCTGGCATTTGGGGGGTATGAGCTGGCCGTTGGGCTACATGTATCCGCCCCGATCATGGCCGTGTGCGCCGGGCTTTTGATCGGTGATGTGGGCACCAAACACGGCATGAGCGAAGAGACCCGGCGCTACGTCGAAGCGTTCTGGAAAATGATCGACGAAATTCTGAACGCCGTGCTGTTCCTGATGATCGG
>JAHRVD010000216.1 GCA_019090845.1 Marinosulfonomonas sp. | reverse complement strand
TGCTTTATGGTGCTGCTGCGGAGATTCGAACTCCGGACCTCTCCCTTACCAAGGGAGTGCTCTACCCCTGAGCTACAGCAGCCTATAAAACCTAAGGCTTTAGGACATATGCCCTACTAATACCCTACTAACAATTTCCTCGTCTTGCTAACTCAATGTTCAAACACACCAATTTGGAATGGACCTACCCATTACCTAGGGAGTGCTCTACCCCTGAGCTACGGCAGCGTCATTGCGTGCGCGGCTGAGTAGACGTATTCCGCTTATGAAGCAAGCGCAAACTGGACGCTGTTTGCGTGCTGCGCTAGGAACAAACACATGGAAACAAGATCTGGCAAACCGCCACCCAAAAAGACGCCCGATGAGCGCAAAGACCGGTTGAAAACGGCGCTAAAGGCGAACCTGAAACGTCGCAAGGCGCGGGTGCGAAAAACGCCGGACACAGAAAAAAGCTGAGGCAGGCAATGGATTCAATCATAGTTAAAGGCGGCGCACCGCTGCAGGGCGTCATACCAATCGCCGGGGCCAAGAACGCCTGTCTGACGCTAATGCCAGCGACGTTGTTGTCCGAAGAGCCGCTGACGCTGACCAATGCGCCGCGCCTGTCGGACATCGCAACGATGACGGAATTGTTGCAGTCTTTGGGGGCCGAGGTTTCCAGCCTGCAGGACGGGCGGGTTCTGGCGATGTCGACGCATCAAAAGATTAACCATGTGGCGGATTACGATATCGTTCGCAAAATGCGGGCCTCGAACCTTGTGCTGGGGCCGTTGCTGGCGCGTGAAGGCCAGGCTGTGGTGTCAATGCCGGGCGGCTGCGCGATCGGCGCGCGCCCGATGGATCTGCATATTCATGGGCTGGAAGCACTGGGGGCGACGATCGAACTGAAGGACGGGTATTTGCATGCCAAGGCCGTTGGTGGGCTGAAGGGGGCGAAAATCCATCTGCGCGTGGCCTCGGTCGGGGCTACGGAAAACATCCTGATGGCCGCGACATTGGCCAAGGGCACCACGGTCATCAGCAATGCGGCGCGCGAACCCGAAATTGGTGATCTTGCGGCCTGTCTGCGCGCCATGGGTGCCCAGATCGAAGGCGAGGCCACCGGCACAATTACCATTCAGGGGGTGGACCGGCTGCATGGCGCTACCCATTCGGTTATTGCTGACCGGATCGAACTGGGCACCTTTATGCTGGCACCTGCGATTGCCGGCGGCGAAGTTGAATTGCTTGGCGGGCGGATCGCACTGGTTCAGGCATTTTGCGAAAAACTGGACGCGGCGGGAATATCGGTTGAGGAAACCGACAAAGGTTTGAAAGTCGCCCGCAAGAATGGCCGGGTCAGCGCGGTTGACGTGCGCACCGAAGTCTTTCCGGGGTTTCCGACTGACCTGCAGGCGCAAATGATGGCCTTGCTCTGCACCGCCGAGGGCACCAGCGTTCTAGAGGAAACGATTTTTGAAAACCGCTTTATGCACGCGCCCGAGCTGATGCGCATGGGTGCAGAAATCGACGTTCAGGGCGGCGTGGCCACGGTTACAGGTGTTGACCGTCTGAAAGGTGCACCGGTTATGGCGACAGATTTGCGGGCTTCGGTGTCGCTTATTCTGGCGGGTCTTGCGGCAGAGGGTGAAACGCTTGTTAGCCGGGTTTATCATCTTGATCGGGGATATGAGCGGATCGAAGAAAAACTGCGCGCAGTTGGCGCCAGTATTGAACGGGTGCATAGCTGATGGTCGAAGACGCACGATTTGAGGATGGCGATGCTTTACCGCTGAACTTGCATGCCCTGGACAAGGACGATTTGCAGATAATTTCGGCGCTGGTGCAGGACGCGGTATTTCCGGCGACCGAAATGCGCTGGGATCGAACCGCGCGCCGGTTCGCAATTTTGATCAATCGTTTCAGATGGGAACATCAGGCAACCACGGCGCCGGAACGGGTTCAGGCGGTGTTGGTGGTCAGTGATGTCGTGAAAGTCGCAAGTCTGGGGATTGATCGCAACGACAAGGATTTGATCCTGTCGATGCTGGCAATCAGTTTTACCCCCGGCGATGATGGCACCGGACGGTTGGAAGTTACTTTGGCAGGCGACGGGGCTTTGGCGGTAGATATCGAGGCGCTGGACGTCACCCTAAAGGATGTCACCCGCGCTTATGTCGCGCCATCTCGTAAGGTGCCCCAGCACCCTTGATGCGTGCCGGGGTTGAGCCTTTGGTCAGGCATCGTTAAGCCCGTTTGAAAGGAGCCTCAGGATGCCGCAATTCCTTTCGACAACAGATGCTAATTTTGAAACCGAATTTGCCGCGTTGCTGGGGCAGAAGCGCGAAGAATCGCCGGATGTGGACGGGGTTGTTGCCTCGATCATTGCCGACGTGCGTGCGCGTGGCGACGCGACGGTGATTGAGTGCAGCGAAAAATTCGACAGAGTGTCGCTGCAACCGGAAACGCTTGCCTTTACTGCGGATGAAATCCAGGCAGAATGCGCCCGTGTTCCGCAGGCCGAACGCGAAGCGCTTATTTTGGCCAGTGAACGCATCCGGGCCTATCACCAGCGCCAGATCCCCAACGATGAAAGCTGGACTGACGATAGCGGGGCAACGCTTGGTTGGCGCTGGACGCCGGTTTCGGCGGCGGGGCTGTATGTTCCGGGCGGTTTGGCGTCGTATCCGTCGTCGGTTTTGATGAATGCAATCCCGGCAAATGTGGCTGGGGTTGAGCGGCTGGTGATCTGTGTCCCTACGCCGGATGGAAAAGTGAACCCGCTGGTATTGTTGGCGGCAAAGATTTCGGGGGTAGAAGAAATCTATCGCATCGGTGGGGCGCAGGCGATTGCGGCGATGGCCTATGGCACGCAAACGATCCGCCCGGTCGACAAGATTACCGGACCCGGAAATGCCTATGTCGCGGCAGCCAAGCGGCGGGTTTTTGGCAAGGTCGGGATCGACATGATCGCCGGGCCAAGCGAAATACTGGTCATTGCCGATCGCCATAACGACCCGGACTGGATCGCGCTTGATTTGCTGTCGCAGGCCGAGCATGACGAGAGTGCCCAGTCGATCCTGATAACCAACGATGGGGATTTTGCGCAGGCTGTGTCGGATGCAATCGATGTGCGCCTTGAAACGCTGGAACGGGGTGCGATTGCTGCGGCCAGCTGGCGTGATTTCGGTGCCGTAATAACCGTGCGCAACATGGGCGAGGCAGCGGCACTTTCTGACCGAATTGCGCCTGAACATCTTGAACTCTGTGTGCAAAACCCCGAGCCATTAGCCGATAATGTACGCCATGCGGGCGCAATTTTTCTTGGTGCCTGGACGCCCGAGGCAATCGGCGACTATGTCGGCGGCCCCAATCACGTGCTGCCCACGGCGCGCTCGGCCCGGTTTTCATCCGGTTTGTCGGTGATGGATTTCATGAAACGCACGACGCTGGCCAAGATGTCGCCGGGTGCGTTGAAAAATGTTGGTCCTGCGGCGGTGACCCTTGCAACCTCGGAAGGGTTGCAGGCCCATGGCTTGTCGGTGCAGGCTCGGTTGGATCAGTTGAACCGGGCGCGTGGATCATGACGCGGTTGATCGAAATTGACGTTGACGACAGCGGACGGCTTGATCCGACCCCGGAGATCGAGCAGGAACGCCGCGTCGCGATCTTTGATTTGCTCGAAGACAACAGCTTTACCCTGTTGGGGCGTGCGGCTGCCAACGATGGTCCACTAAAGCTGCGTCTGGCCATCCGCGATCAGCGTCTGGTATTCGAACTGCACCGGGAAAATGACGAACCGGCGGCCGAATTTCACTTGTCTCTCGGCCCGTTCCGACAAGTCGTCAAAGATTATTACATGATCTGCGCAAGCTATTTTGATGCGGTCGAAACGCTATCCCCCAGTCAGATCGAAACGATTGATATGGCCCGGCGCGGCATCCACAACGAGGGCGCGCGGGTTCTTCAGGAACGGTTGGCGGGCAAGGCCGAGGTCGATGACGATACGGCCCGCCGACTGTTCACACTTATCAGTGTTCTGCGTGCGAGGGTCTGAGACATGACGACTGCACTGCCAGGTTCAATTCTGTTTTGCTGCGATCACAACGCGGTGCGTTCCCCGATGGCCGAAGGCCTGATGAAAAAGCTGTATGGTCAGGGATGTTACGTCCAGTCGGCCGGGGTCAAAAATGACCTTGAAATTGACGGGTTTGCCGTTGCGGTTTGTCAGGAGGTGGGGATCGAACTGGCACGCCACAAATCGCGCTCTTTCCATGATATGCAGCAGTTGGGCGAGGATTTGTCCGGCTTTGATCTGATTGTGGCGCTGTCGCCTGCATCACATGAACTGGCGCAGCAGTTGACCCGTCTTTACCATCTGACAGTTGAATTCTGGCCCATTCTGGATCCAACCGGCCATGCTGAGGCCCGCGAGGAAAAACTGGCCCGCTATCGCATGACCCGTGACCAGATCCACGAAAAACTGATCGGGCGGTTCGGAACGCCAACAGCCTTGAAACCCTGATATTTTCTGTGAATTCGGGTTTGATAGCCTCGTTGCGTAAGCAATGTCGTTTCAACCCTTGTAAAATTGCCCGATAAGTCGCATTTAACGCGCGCCCGCACTTTTGGCGGGGAACGCAAAGATGGAGTAAACATGGCCAAGGAAGAAATGCTCGAATTCCCCGGTGTCGTGAAGGAACTCCTGCCTAATGCGACGTTTCGGGTCGAGCTTGAAAACGGCCATGAGATTATCGCCCATACGGCAGGAAAAATGCGCAAGAACCGTATTCGTGTTCTGGCAGGCGACAAGGTGCAGGTCGAGATGACCCCCTATGATCTGACCAAGGGTCGGATCAACTACCGCTTTAAGTAAGGCGCGTTTTGCGCCTCATCCTCGGTTCAGGCAGCCCGCGCCGCAAGGAATTGCTGGCGCAATT
>JAHRVD010000215.1 GCA_019090845.1 Marinosulfonomonas sp. | reverse complement strand
GAACTGGAAAACCTGCACGATCATGCCGAAAGTGACATAGCCGTGGCTCGTGCTTTGGCCGATGGGTCGGGTCATCCGCTGGCAGTTGCGCTCGCGCGTGAGGCAGGCAAGGCTGGTATCCAACCGGCGGACGTGACCGATATTGCCGAGGTGCCGGGGCAGGGCGTAAAGGGATTGCTGGACGGCAAAGCGGTTTATCTGGGCCGCCCTAGCTGGGTTGGCGCTGTGCCATCGGAAGTGACGGCGACTTATCTAAAAATTGGCAAGGGGGCACCTGTTGCGTTTAAATTCTGCGATGCCTTGCGCCCGGGTGCGCGTGACACGGTTGCAACCCTGAGTGCTCGGGGTTTGGATGTTGTATTGTTGTCAGGCGATGTGAGTGGCGCTGTAGCAGATGTTGCCGAACGTGTGGGTATTTCCGCGTGGGAGGCGCAGATGCTGCCCGAAGACAAGGCTGCCCGTGTCGCCATTTTGTCCGGCTCGGGACGTAAGGTTCTGATGGTTGGCGACGGGCTGAATGACACGGCGGCACTTGCGTCGGCGCATGCGTCGATCTCTCCTGCTTCGGCGCTCGAGGCGGCTCGGGTTGTATCGGATATGGTTTTGCTGGGAAATTCGCTGACACCAGTGGCGCAGGCGCTCAGCGTTTCCAAATCCGCCACCCGGCGGATCAAGGAAAACTTTGCTATCGCTGCGATGTATAATGCGGTTGCTATCCCTCTGGCGCTTGCCGGATTTGCTACACCGTTGTTTGCGGCGCTGGCGATGTCGGCGTCGTCAATCTCGGTATCGCTGAATGCGCTGCGTTTGGGGCGAAAATGAACGTGTTGGTGTATCTGATCCCAATATCGCTGATATTGGGAGGTCTGGCTCTGGTGGGGTTCTTTTGGGCGCTGAAAACCCGGCAGTTTGATGATCCGGATGGCGATAGCCAGCGGATTTTAACCAAGGATTACGACGACAAGCCAAAACCCTGACGGGGTTACTGCGGGGAGGTGGCCCGGTCGAAAAGTTGGGCGACAATCGGTGCAATGTCTTCGACGATCAGGGTAACTCCGTCACTGTTTGGATGAATAGCGTCACTTTGCATCAAGTTGCGCAAGGTTGCGGCCTGATCGGGGCGCGACAGCAAAGTGGCCAAAAAACTGGGGTAGAGGAGCGTGCTAAACTCGCTCGCTAACGCCGGGTAGATTGCGTCGAAGTCGGTTTTGTATCCGGCGCCATAATTTGCTGGCGCAGCAATGCCGACCAACAGGACTGGAATGTTCTTTTGTTTCGCCACTTGAAGGATTGAGCGCAGATTTTCCCGGGATACATCAGGGTCCAGCCCCCTCAGAGCATCATTGCCACCAAGGGCGACAATCATTGCATCAACTTCGGGCGTCAGCGTCCAGTCCACACGTGAAAGCCCACCTGCAGTTGTGTCGCCGGAAACTCCGGCGTTGGTCACAATGGCGTCAATTTCATGCGCGTCCAGCCAAGATTGCAATTGTGGTACAAAACCGTGTTCCGGGGGCAGCCCGTAGCCGTGCACCAGACTGTCACCGAGTGCTGCGATTGTGACAGGTTCAGCGTCAGCGCGTGCGCCTAGGCCGATGGTCGCAAGAATGACAATAAATGCCAATGACAGGTTGCGGGTCCGGGCGATTACCCCATATCCAGTATGAAATTGCATTTTGAGAAAGTTCATTATGTCCGACACGATTATTTCCCTGAAAGATGCCCGGCTTAGTTTGGCTTCGAATGCTGGTGTGGTCGATATCCTTCGTGGGATCAATCTAGACATTGCAAATGGCGAAACTGTCGGGCTGGTTGGTCCGTCCGGATCGGGCAAATCATCGCTCCTGATGTTGCTCGGCGGGTTGGAAAAGGCCACCGGCGGTGTGGTTTCGGTTCTGGGCCACGATCTGACGTCTATGGATGAAGACGCATTGGCCCGGTTTCGCAGGGATCATATGGGTGTGGTCTTTCAGTCATTCCACCTTATCCCGACAATGACAGCGTTGGAAAATGTTGCCACGCCGTTGGAATTGGCCGGTGTTACGGATGCGTTCGAGCGCAGCGCTAGCGAACTGGCGGCGGTTGGTTTGGGGGATCGGGCAGATCATTACCCTTCGCAATTGTCGGGCGGCGAACAACAACGGGTGGCGCTGGCCCGCGCTGCCGCGCCGCGCCCGACGATATTGCTGGCTGATGAACCGACCGGCAATCTTGACGGGGTAACCGGGCAGGCGATCATGGATATTCTGTTCGACCTACGCGATCGCCATGGCGCGACATTGGTGCTGGTTACCCATGCCCCGGAATTGGCAGCACGCTGCGACCGCGTGGTTTACCTGAACGATGGCCTGATCGCGGACGCGGCTGAATGAGCCTGCCGGTCGCAGCCCGAATTGCCCGGCGCGAGCTGCGCGGTGGGTTTTCGGGGTTTCGCGTTTTTCTTGCGTGTCTGGCACTTGGGGTGGCGGCAATCGCCGCCGTCGGCTCGGTGCGTGAAAGCATCGAGCAGGGGTTGGCGCAAGAAGGCGCGACGCTCCTGGGTGGTGACGCTGAGATCGAGCTGACGTATCGGTTTGCCAATGCGCAGGAACGCGACTGGATGGCGCAAAACGCGACCACTGTTTCGGAGATCGTCGATTTCCGGTCTATGGCGGTTGTTGATCGCCCATCGGGGGCGGAACGTGGCTTGACGCAGGTGAAAGCCATCGACAAGGCATACCCGCTTTATGGCGCGGTTCGTCTGGCCCCGGATATGGCGCTTTCTGAGGCCCTTGACGGGCACGATGGAACGCCTGGCGCCGTGATGGACCGTGTGCTTGTCGACCGGCTTGGTTTGGGGCTGGGCGACACCTTCAGGCTTGGCGAACAACCCTTCGTGATGACCGCAATTCTGGAAAGAGAGCCTGACAACGCCGGTGGTTTCAGCTTTGGTCCGCGGACAATTGTGCGCCGGGTTGATCTGGTGACCTCGGGGCTGTTGCAGCCGGGTACTTTATTTGAAGCCGGTTACCGCCTGCGTTTGCCCGATGGGGTCGATCTGGATGATCTTGAGCATGAAGCCCGGGCAGCGGTTGGCGAGGGCGGATTTCGCTGGAATGACCGGCGAAATGGCGCGCCGGGTGCCACGAAATTCATCGAGCGGCTGAGCACCTTTTTGATCCTTGTCGGACTGGCAGGGCTTGCGGTTGGCGGTGTCGGTGTGTCCGCGGCGGTTCGTTCCTATCTGGACGAAAAAGTTCCAGTGATTGCGACGTTGAAATCACTGGGTGCGGATGGGCGCACGATATTCCAAGTGTATATGCTACAAATCGGCGTGCTAAGCGCTCTTGGCATTGTTATTGGCTTGGTGCTGGGCGCTTCGGTTCCACTCGCACTGGCACCGATCATCGAAGCAAGCCTGCCGGTGCCCTCTGCGATAGCAATCTACCCGATGCCGCTGATCGAGGCGGCGCTTTACGGCACACTGACGGCCGCAATGTTCACGCTCTGGCCGCTTGCACGGACAGAAAACATTCGCGCAGCCACGCTGTTTCGTGACGCCAACCTTGGGCTGCAAGGGGTGCCGCGGGCCAGATATGTGTTGCTGACAGGGGTGTTGCTGGTCGCCTTAGTCTGGGCGGCCACGGTTTTTTCCGGTGAAGTAAGGATAACCGTTTGGGCAGCCTTCGGAATTTCCGCAGCTTTCTTTGCGTTGGTTCTGTCCGCATTGGCCACGCGCTGGCTGGCGCGCCGGATATCCCATGCAAAGGTGTTGCAGGGGCGGACATCCTTACGGCTGGCGCTGGCGTCGGTCGGCGGGCCGGGCGCCGAGGCGACGTC
This sequence comes from Marinosulfonomonas sp., assembly GCA_019090845.1. Taxonomy (GTDB): domain Bacteria; phylum Pseudomonadota; class Alphaproteobacteria; order Rhodobacterales; family Rhodobacteraceae; genus NORP110. The sequence goes on along the minus strand of JAHRVD010000215.1, from coordinate 855 downwards.
CGTCGTCCTGTCGCTTGGCCTCGGCCTGTCGGTTCTGGCAGCAGTCGGGCAAATCGATTCCAACCTTCGTGGTGCAATCGCCCGCGACCTTCCAAAAGTCGCGCCGTCCTATTTCGTTCTTGATATCCAAACCAGCCAGTTGGACGGGTTTCTTGAGCGGCTGGAAAGCGATGCGGGTGTTAGCAAAATCCAAACCGCGCCGATGCTGCGCGGGGTTGTCAGCCAGATCAACGGACGCCCGGCACGCGAGGTCGCAGGCGATCATTGGGTTGTCTCCGGGGATCGCGGCATAACCTATTCCGATGCCCGCCCTGAGGGCGCAACAGTAACTCAGGGCGAATGGTGGCCTGCGGGTTACGATGGCCCGCCGCAAATCAGTTTTGCAGCAAATGAAGCGATGGAAATTGGTTTAGCCCTTGGCGATACCATAACCCTGAACGTGCTTGGTCGCGATATAAAGGCCGAAATTACCAGCTTTCGCGACGTCGATTTTTCCAGTGCCGGAATGGGATTTGTTTTATCAATCAATCCTGCGGCAATTGCCGGTGCGCCCCATACCCATATTGCGACGATCTATGCCGACGAACAATCCGAGGCCGAAATTCTGCGCGATCTGGCCGGCGCTTACCCCAATATCACCGCTATCAGGGTGCGCGATGCGATCGAACGCGTGTCCGAGGTTTTGCGTGGCGTTGCGGCGGCAATAACCTACGGTGCGATGGCAACATTGGTGACAGGCATTGTCGTTTTGATTGGGGCCGCCGCCGCCGGAGAACGGGCGCGGACATACGAGGCCGCCGTGCTAAAAACGCTCGGCGCGTCCCGCCTGTCGGTGCTGGCAAATTTCTTGTGGCG